>JAPLFM010000316.1 GCA_026390675.1 Candidatus Kapaibacterium sp.
CAGCACCATCAAATAATTGGGATGGCGTATGGCTTTTTGTAAAAACCCAGGTATGTGCAAGTGGATCAAGCCCATGGTCACACGCAGCTCTTAGAACAATTTCTTCTGATCATACCATAACAGGAACAGTATTGCAGGTTGATGCAGTTAGTGATGGTATGGGAGTATTTGTTAGGAGAATTGCATTAGGTTCTGGTAATATTTCGACAACAACGGTTGTTTTAAAATTTCAATCTACTTATGTAGCTGCTAATACCAACTATCAGGTGATTGGAATAGAAATGGTAAATATTCCTCAAGGTGCGTTTTATTTAGGTGATGGTTCGAATAATTTAACTTCTTCTGTAAATTCTTATGGTACTAGTCAAGCCGCAACTCCTTACAATGTAATAAGTGAAGCCGCTTTGCCAGCTGATCAAATATGGAACAATCTATCTGGTTCAGGCTCTATTGGCGCACATCCAGCTATAGCAGCAAGTTTCCCTAAGGGATATAATGCTGTTTATTGCATGAAGTATGAAATTAGTCAAAACCAATATACTACATTTTTGAATTTATTGGAATACAATCAACAAATATCAAGAACAGCAGTTGCTCCAAGTTCAGCAACTGGCACTTATGCTATTTCAGCAAGTGGTAATAACAGAAATTCAATAAAAATAAAAACATCAGGTATTGCATTTTCAACTCCAGCAGTATATGCTAATGATTTGAATAACAATAACGTTTATGATGAAGCCGCTGATGGGCAGAACATTGCAATGAATTACATGTCTTGGGATGATTTGAAAGCTTATCTTGATTGGTCTGGTTTAAGACCTATGACAGAATTGGAATTTGAAAAAATATGTAGAGGTACCAATTCTGTAGCTCTCACTGAATATGCTTGGGGAACAACAGTAATTAGTCAAGCAATATCTAGTGCATTAACAAATTCAGGTGCAACAAATGAGGTTTCAACTAGTGCCAATGATGGCTTATGTAATTATAATGGAGGTTCATCTACATCTTTAGGACCATTAAGATCAGGTTATGCTGCTACATCTATTTCAACTAGATCAGGAGCGGGCTCCTCATTTTATGGAGTAATGGATATGAGTGGAGGAGTTTTTGAGCAATGTTTCCAAACTGGATGGTATTCAGCCTCAAACCAACGTTTGCCAGTTCCTACTTTTACTGGTACTTTGGGTAATGGTGCATTAGATGTAAATGGTAGTGCTGACGCAGCAAATTGGGCAGGAGTTGCTTATAGTATCGTTAGAGGTGGGAATTGGGAATACATAGCAAATAGGTGTACAACTTCTGATAGATTTTATGTTAATAGTACTGCTGAAAATTCTACAAGAACAAGAGTTACTGGAGGTAGAGGTGTAAGATAGGAAATAAATAAATACAAACATTTTTTTAATGTGAATTATTTGATTCATATTTGTTCGTGTTTATAGATATTCCATCTAGAAAATGAATAATATATTTAAATATATAATTTTAAGCATTTTAATTGCTCTTTCATTTAATGAAAGGTGCTTTAGCCAGTTTTTGGGTGGGGATGGAGATGGTGCGTCAAACATTATTAATTCAAATATATCTTGTACATTTGTTAACGTTAACCCATATATTGGTGGAAGTGGGGGCGGAAATCATAGTTTAGAATTCCATATTTTGAATTGTCCTGCTGTCAATGTAAATCCTTTTCTTGGTGGTACTGCAGATGGTTTCTCTGGGTTTTTACTACAAAATGTTTCTTGTTTGACATCAAATGCTTCACCGTTTACAGGGGGTCCTTCTGATGGATCAGCATCTACTTATATTCAAAACATTGCCTGTGTTTTAATAAATTCTAATCCATTCCTGGGTGGGAATGGTTCTGGGAGTGACACAGCTAAGTTATTGAATATAAATTGTGCAATTGCAAATGCCAACCCATTTGCTGGTGGTAGTGCTGATGGTGGAGCATTTAGTAAACTTCAAAATATTACATGTACAATCATCAATTCAAATCCATTTTTAGGTGGAAGTGGATCAGGTAGTGATACAGCCAAAATAAAGAATATTAGTTGTACAATCATCAATTCAAATCCTTTCATTGGTGGTTCTGCTGATGGTGCAGCTTTTTCTAAGATCAATAATGTAATTTGTTCAGTAATCAATTCAAATCCTTTCATTGGTGGTAGAGCTAGTAATTTAGAGAATAAATTGGTGTTTAACATTGATTGCTATTCTCCGATTCCAAGTCCATTTTTAGGTGGTAGTGGAAGTGGAAGTACATTTTCAAAAGTTGATAATATTGTATGTGTTAATATTAATGCAAATCCATTTGCTGGTGGAAATGGTGTAGGAAATAGCTTTGCACTTTTAGTAAATTCTTCTTGTACTTTGTCGAATACTAATCCATTTGCTGGTGGAAATGGGCAGTACAATTATGAATAATATTTCTTGCGTAGTTGTTAACGCACCACCATTTTATGGAGGAAGTGGAAGTGGGTCCAATAGCACAATTAAAAATAATATCACTTGTCCAATAATAAATGTTAGCCCATATTTAGGAGGTTCAGGAAGTGGTAATTCAATGTCAAAAATAAATAACGCAACCTGCACTATAATAAATGTAAATCCATTTTTAGGAGGTTCAGGAAGTGGTACTAGCATTGTGTATAAAATTTGCTCTTGTTATACTGTTTATGCACCAAATACTCCACATACTATAACTTGGATTGGAGGTATATCTAACGATTGGAATTCACAATGTAATTGGGATTTGGGTTTTGTACCAAATCAATATTCTAATGTAATAGTGCCATATAATACCCCACCAATTGTAATATCATCACCTGCAAATTGCAAAAGTTTGTTGAATAGTGGGAAAATAACAAACCAAAGTTTGTTAAATGTAAATTAGTTAAATTCTTTAATTCATTGAGTGTAAAAAAACATGATTACCTTCAGTATCTTCAAAAAGTGCTATGTAACCAAGCTCTGGTGTAATTATTGATTTAGGATTAATTATTTTACCACCAGCATTTTCAATTCTATTCAAAACTACATTCAAATCATTTCCAGCATTTAAATATATTTTAGCACCAAGTTTTGATGGAATATATCCTTCTCCTTGCACTATTGCACCACCAATATTACCACCTTCCATATCATAAAGAAAGAAGCCCATTCTATTTTGCATCATAGTTTCAGGCATTTCAAAATCAAAAATTGCACAATAAAAAGCTTTTGCTCTTTCAAAATCTGTTACTGGGATTTCAAACCAATTAATTGCATCTTTTAACATTTCCATATTTTTACCTTGTAAAATTTTAAAATTGTATTAACAAATATATTCAAATTATATTTTACTAATTGCTTTATCATGGATTTTTGAAAGAAATAATATCATACTAATAGCACCAATACATGCAAATAACATATCTGACTGTGTATCCCAAACATACCCTTGTGTTCCTAAAAATGCTTCAGCAGATTGTCCAGAAGCTTCTGCTATAAACCATTCGAGAAATTCATAAAATACACTAATTGTAGCACAAGTACATAATGTCAAAAATGACAACCAAAATCCATGTTTTATTATTGATTTTCTTATATAAAATTCTCTTGCTACAATTGCAGGTATAAACCCTTGTGCAAAATGACCAACTTTGTCATAATTATTTCTACTTTGATGAAAAATTTCTTTAATTAAATTATAGAGAGGTACTTCTGCATAAGTATAGTGACCACCTATGAAAAGAATATATGAATGAATTAATAAAAAAGAATAAGCTAAATTAGTTAGTTTAAATCTTTTATGTGTAAAAACTAAAAAAATAAAACCTAGAATTGCTGGAAACACCTCAAGTATCCAAGTAAAATAATCATGAGGATTAATTGCAGATGCTGTTAAGCCAATTATAAATAGTACAACTAATATTGTGTTTGTTTTCATAATAATCAATTTATTTTTTTTGCAATTATATTATCTATGTTTACTTTTAAATTATTATCGTGAGTATTGGCTGTTATTCCAAATTCAATACTACTATACAAACCCTTTGTACCTTGTATGAAATATAAAGTATCACTAGGTAAAGTAGCCCAATTATCTTGATTAATTATCCTTTTTTGAATTAGACTAATTGAATCAGTTATTTCATAAAAATTCATAGAAGAGACCTTATGAAACATTATTATAAGTATGGATAATAATATTCTTTCTTTAGTTATTGTTTTTAAAACAATTCATCTCATCAGTTTTATATTCTGATTAATTCTTTAGAAAATTTGTTAAATATAAATGTTTTCACAAATTATACTTTATTATTAATATTTCTAAATTAGCTACAAATTCTAACAGATTTGGAATTTCCGAGTTTATTTTGCAAACAAACTTTCCATCTGAGATAATTAATTTTGAAAAATTTAGTATTTCAATTAACTGTGAAATTTCTTTGACAATAATATTATCAGCAGAAACATCAGTTTTTATGTAAAATGGAGAAGGAAATATTTCTTTAAATTCTTTTGAAGTAAACAATCTTTTTATACTAGATTTCCCAAGAATAAAACTTGTATTTGATTGTAGTCCATTTAATGTAATTTCAGTCAACAAATATTCATTTGCATCTTTTGGTATTACTACACCATTTTGAGTGTATTGTTTTTTAGAACACACTAAAATTATTTCAAAATTGTTTCTATTAAATCTCGCTTTAAACTCATAACCATAGCTATTACAATATCCAAAACATTCGATATTTAAATATTTAAGTTGGCTCTGAATTAACTCACAAAATGTTTTATTTTCAATAAAAAATTTAGAGTTTGAACTTTCGTAAGCTATCATATTATTATCATTTAGTTATTTTCACAAAAATACAAAAACAAATCATTAAATAAAATTTAAAAATTATATTCTGCTTACTTTCATGCTATCAATTAATTCTTTTTACAATAATATCATCGAGGTTTACTTTTAAATTACTATCGTGAGTATTGGCTGTTATCCCAAATTCAATACTACTATACATTCCCTTAGTACCTTGTATAAAATACAAAATATCACTAGGCAAAGTAGCCCAATTGTTTTGGTTAATAATCAAAATATTATCTTGCCATACTCTAACATATCCAGTTTTCTTTTGGGATAGTAATGTTTCCAATCGAATATTCACCCATTTATCTCTTGGGAATAATATTTTTGTATCTTTAGGTTGAAAGATATTTGGGTTGTTATATTTATGCTCAATCATAAGTGCATCATCTACTAAAGCTAATCTCATTCCAGGACCAGCACCAATAGCAGTTTGTTCCTCAAAATCAAATATAAACAACCAATCAGCTTTTTCATTTCCATGAATAAAATACCAAAAATCAATTGAAACAATATCTCCACTCCAAAATGCCATTTTATGTTTTACTATGCTACATTTTGAAGCTCCATCATTGTCATTGGCTTTTGTAGCAAAAAATGAAAGACATTTATTACTAGTATGAAATAGGTTTGTATCTATGATAACGTTATTTTCAGGATATGTCAATTGATAAAATGACCAATTAATATTATTATCATTTATTAATTCTGAGCTATTTGTATAATTTTCAAAATTATCAGAGTATGAATTGGGACCATCAAACAATTCTTTTGTATCACAACTGCTGAAATGAATTGAAAATATTATCATTGTAACTATTTGGTAATATTTCATAATTTCAATCCATAAGTAATGCCAGCCCAATTTTGATATTGGAATCCAAATAAATATGAAACTATAGGTGTATAAGAAAATCTCCAATAATAGTCTTTATCATTGGGTTCATATCTATAACCCAAACTCAATGGCATCATTATAAAAAAGTTGCCTTTGGTAGTAATTGAAAATGTTTGACCAATTCCAAAATCAGCTTTATTATTTGAATTGCCATAAACATATTGCAGCATTATTGGAAATATTAAAATATAACCATTGTTTGCATCTATTGGAGCAAAGCTAAACCCCAATCTGTAATTGATATTGTTATTATCTAACTTAAATATTTGTTTTTCGTAATTAACAGAAGCTAATCCGCCACTACCTGCTAACTCAAAAGATACATATTTATCTTGAGTATAAATCTGCTGAAAAGAGATGAAAATTATAATTAATATGGTTTTAAAAAAATTCAAAAGGTAATTAAAAATCCTTTTTGGTAATTAATGAATTTATAACTTTATGTATTTACTTTTAATAGAATTTGAGTATTAAAATTATTTAGTTTTGTAATTTAACAAATATATCTTAATTTAATTTCTAATATTTTTATAAAAATAGAATTCTATTATGGAACGTCGCAAATTTTTATCAAACACATTGCTAACATCATTGGGTTTGAGTTTATTACCATCAATTAACAATTCAGATTCTTTTGCTTCTACAAGTAGAAAACCTATTGTTATGTCAACTTGGAATCATGGACTGGCTGCCAATGATGCAGCTTGGGTTGTTCTATCTGCTGGTGGTAGAGCTTTAGATGCTGTAGAACAAGGAGTTAGAGTATCTGAAGCTGACCCCAAAGTATCAAGTGTTGGATATGGTGGGGCTCCTGATAGAGATGGAAATGTTACTTTAGATGCTTGTATAATGGATGAAGAAGGGAACTGTGGTTCAGTTGCATTTTTAGAAAAAATAATGCACCCTATTTCTGTTGCAAGAAAGGTAATGGAAAAAACTCCTTATGTTATGCTTACTGGTGATGGTGCTTTACAATTTGCTTTAGCAAATGGATTTAAAGAAGAAAATCTATTAACCGAAGAAGCTAAAAAAGCATGGCTTGATTGGAAGAAAAAGCAAACAGAATTAAAAATAGACAAAGATCATCACGACACTATTGGAATGTTAGCTATAGATATTAAAGGTAATATCTCAGGAGCTTGCACTACAAGTGGGCTAGCTTATAAAATGAGAGGAAGAGTCGGTGATTCGCCAATTATTGGAGCTGGTTTGTTTTTGGATAATGAAGTAGGTGGTGCTTGTGCTACTGGTAAAGGTGAAGCAGTTATCAAGATTGCTGGAAGTGCTATGATTGTTGAACTTATGAGAAATGGTAAAACTCCTAAAGAAGCTTGTAAAATTGCTATTGAACGTATTGCAAAAAAACAAAAGGATTGCAAAGATTTTCAGGTTGGATTCTTAGCTTTAAATAAATCTGGTGAATATGGATCATATTCGCTGCAAAAGGGTTTTGATTACGCTGTATGTTTTGATAAAATCAACAAAATTTATAAATCTGAAAGCTTTGCTTAGAAAGTCTGTATCAAATATTTATAATACTTTTTTTTTCAGCCAAAACAAAAAGAATAAACTATTTTACTCTAGTCCATTTTTCTGTTCTGCCGAGTAAGGAAAAGCCAATATAACCTCTTAAATTAAGATTGTTTATATCATCCATCCACATTTTGCATTTATATTCTTTACCATCTTCGGGATTGTAAATTCTACCATCAGTCCAAGTATCATCACCATCAAACTTAAATTTTGTAATGATTACTAGGCCAAATATTAGTCTATTTCTTAATGCTGGGTCTGGATTACTTATATCAGTTGTTATATCATTTCCATTTTTATCTTTTCTTCTATCTTTACCGACGATTTTACCTTGATAAGTGCCATCATTTGCTTTGTAAATTTCAATTAATCCTTTGCCATTAGCAGTTCTCCAAGTGCCAACAATATCATCTGCTGTATTTTTGGAAAAAAGAATACTAGTTGTTAGAATTAGAATTAATAAATATATGATGTATTTTTTCATATGTTTTTGAATTTAAGTTTAATAAATTTCTACAATTTACTCATAAATCAAGTAATTTTCAATTTGCTCTATTTTGTTGAATTCATCCATCTCAATACTTCCAAAGCTTTGACAAATCTTCTTTGAATCTATTCTTAGGTAAGAAATTGTTTTCCAAGCCTGATGCAAATGGAACAGGTGAATCAAGGCTTGCAGTTCGCATTACAGGAGCATCTAAGTATTCAAAGAGTTCTTGGCTAATCATTGCAGAAATTTCAGCACCAATGCCACCTATTAAAGTATCTTCGTGCAAAATAATTGCTTTGCCAGTCTTTTTAACTGATTCAATTATCGCTTCTTTATCATAAGGCAAAAGAGTACGCAAATCAATCAAATCAGCAGAAATATTTTGATTTTCATCCAATGCAGAGATAGCCCAATGAACTCCCATCCCATAAGTAATAATAGTCAAATCTTTACCTTCTCTAACTAAATTAGCTTTTCCAATAGGAATAGTGAAGTAATCATCATATACTTCTTCGCTTATGCTACGGTAAAGATTTTTATGTTCAAAATAAAGTACTGGATTTTGCTCATCTATAGCTGAATTAAGCAAACCTTTTGCATCATTTGGAAATGCTGGATAAACTATTTTTAAGCCGGGTGTATGGAAAAACCAAGCTTCGTCTGATTGTGAGTGAAATGGTCCTGCTCCTACTCCAGCACCAGTTGGGAGGCGAACAACAACATCAGCTTTTTGCGACCATCTATAATGAGATTTAGCAAGGTTATTGACAATTTGATTAAATCCACAACTAACAAAATCTGCAAACTGCATTTCAACAATTGATTTCATTCCTCTAATAGACATACCTAATGCAGTACCAATAATTGCAGATTCACAAAGAGGAGTATTACGTATTCTCTCTCTACCAAATATATCTACAAATCCTTCAGTTACTTTAAAAACCCCACCATACTCTGCAATATCTTGCCCCATAATTACAAGATTGTCAAATCTTTCTAAGCTTTGCTTTAATCCATCTTGAATTGCATCAACAAAGCGCTTTTTAGTTTTGTTTGGTGTTTTAGGATAAATAGTTTCTTGCTTGTATGGGAAGTAAATATCACTTAATTCGGTTTGAGTATTTACTGAAATATCGCTCTCGGCAAAAGTTATATCAATATCTCTATTAATATCATCTTTGATTTGCTTTCTAATTCTATTTTTATCATCTTCGTTAATAACTCCAGAGCTTAATAAATAGTTTTCATAATTTGAGATAGGATCTTTTTTCTCCCATTCTTCAAAATAATGCTTAGGAATATATTTAGTACCTGAAGATTCTTCGTGTCCTCTCATTCGAAAAGTAACACATTCAAGGATAAATGGACGTGGGTTTTGGCGAATATCTTCAGCGATTTTCTGTACTGTATTATAAACTTCGAGGATATTATTACCATCAATTCTAATAGCGTCTATTCCATAACCAATACCTTTATCAGTGAACTTTTCAAATTTAAATTGTTCATTTGATGGAGTAGATAAGCCATAGCCATTATTTTCAATTACAAATATTACTGGCAAATCCCATACAGCAGCTACATTAAGAGATTCGTGGAAGTCTCCTTCGCTTGTGCCACCATCACCTGTGAATACTGCAGTAGCTTTATTTTCTTTATTCAATTTTGCAGCGAGTGCAATTCCATCAGCCACGCCAAGTTGAGGACCTAGATGAGAAATCATTCCAACAATTTTATATTCTTGTGTGCCAAAGTGAAAAGACCTATCTCTACCTTTGGTAAAGCCATTCATTTTCCCTTGAAATTGAGAGAAAAGGCGGTGATAAGGGATGCCTCGAGCTGTGAAAAGTCCTAAATTTCTGTGCATTGGTAGTAGATATTCGTCAGTATTCATAGCAAGAGCCACACCTACTGATATTGCTTCTTGCCCCCATCCTGAAAACCATTTTGAAATTTTATTTTGCCTTAGCAAAATAAGCATTTTCTCTTCAATTAGTCTTGGCTTTAATAGCTCTTTATAGATTTTAATTAATTCGCTATCTTTATATTTTTTTCTATTAAATTTCATTTTTTTTAATTTATATGTATTGTAGGGGTAATTTATGAATTACCCCTACATAATTTTTATATTTTCAAATTTACACAATTACAAAAATAAAAAATTAAGAGGTAAAATAGGCATAGGAAAAGAAATTATTATTATTTCACCCCCAACCCATACTCTTAGCTGTTTTAATTAATTCAGCTAAATTTCTAACTTTGAGTTTTTTATGGATGTTCTTTCTGTGGGTTTCAATTGTGCTTATAGAAATAAATAAATCACTTGAAATTTCTTCTTTTGATTTCCCTTCTAAAATCAATTCCAAAACTTCTAATTCCCTTTTACTTATGTATTCTTTTCCATCTACAGGATTATTTAATTTAGCAAGACCTTTTTGAGCATTAGAACTGAGAGAAATATTTCCAGCTAATACATCTTGCATCACTTTACAAAGTATTTCTGTATTTTCGTTTTTACAAACATACCCTTTTGCACCAATTTCAATAGCTCTATTTATTTTTAATGGATTGTCATATTGAGAAACAACTATAAATTTTAAATTTGGATTAACTTTTAATGATTCTTTCATAGTAACCAAACCATCGAAATTAGGCATCTGCAAATCTATCAAAACCAAATCAAAATTAGTTTCGGACATGATATAGTCCATAAAATCTTTACCATTATTAACAATTTTTATCAAATTAACCCAAGTTTGCTCGGCTAAGAAACTATGTGTCATTTGAGTAAACAATATATGGTCATCAACTATTAATACTTTAACATTTTTCATATCTGCAAGATAATAAAATAATCACTTTCTGGCAATTATTAATAAATATACCCATTTTTTAGTAATTTATATTTATAACTTTGCTATTTTTAGAAATATAGCTAATTTGCATAAGACAATTGAAATCTTAAATGAAAATGAAGAAATCAAAAGAGTTAGAGCTAATTTGATTGATTTAGCAATAAACAATTTATAAAAACAAAATAGGTAAAAAACATTATGCAAACTTTGAGAATTCAAATGAGTATTGGAAATAATGGAATTGTATCTATTCCATTAGAATACTTACAATTTTTGCCAAAAGAAAAGCAATTTACTGCAATAATAGAATTACCGAATACAGAAAATAATGAAAATAAAGAATGGAAAGAAATGACAGAAAAAGCTTTTATTGATTCATATTCTGTAAGTGATGAAATATATGATTCAATATAAAACTGGGGAAATAGTTCTACTTGAATATCCTTTTACTGATTCATTAGGTAGTAAGAAAAGACCAGCACTTGTTATTATAGATTGTAATGATGATGATATTGTATGTGCTAGAATTACTACTCAAATTTATCAAACTAAATTTGATATTAAAATTGAAAATTATAAAGACAAAAGTTTATTGGCTGAATCTGTTATTCGTTGTCATAAACTTGCAACTTTGAGTAAGAGCTTAGTAAATAGGAAATTAGGTACTTTATCAAAAGATGAAATTAAAAAAGTTAAGAAAATAATTTCTGATTTATTTGATGAGAATTAAGCTGTTATTCTTACAAAAACAAACAATTTTTAAAAAACAAAAAAGGCAAAAAAAAGAGCAAGCTCGAATGAGCTAAATAAATTTCAAAATATAATGTAAGCGTTGTTTTACTTCTGTTCGGTATCTAAAATCTCCAAATTTTAATATAGGATGAACAAGTAAGTGGACACGCTCCGAGAAATCGGGGCGTTTTCATTTTATTCTCATCCTATAGGTGTTTGGAGATACCTTGATACTGGGCATAACTTGAAAATGCCCTTTTTTTGTGCCTAAAATTGAAGATGAGAAATAAAAATACCCTGTTTTAGGTAAATCTTGGTTATTTAAATGAGTTAATTTTGAAATTATTAATTATGAGGTATGTATGAAAAAGTATTTGTTAGTGTTTTTGATGTTGTTTGAATTTCAAGTTGGGTATTCGCAAACGATAGTTGATTTGAATGAACAAGCAGAATCAAAACTAAAAGCTGGTGATTACGATAAAGCCCTTGAACTTTATAATAAAATATTGGCTGAAAACCCAGCTATTAAAGATGCTTATGTAAATAGAGCAAAAGCCAATTTCGCACTTGAAAAAATAAAGGAAGCATATGAGGATTGTCAAATTGCAATTAAATTAAATACTAATACTTATGACTTGTATATAGTATATGCAAGAATTAATCTTCATGAATCAATTAAACAATACGATGAAGCTATGGGTGCTGCCTTTAAAGCAGAAGAAATTACACCAAATTCAATAGATGCAAAAATATTAATAGGTGTTTCAATAATTGGATATAACAGCAAAGATAAAGATTATAAAAAATATAAGCTTGCAACAGAGTATTTAAATGAAGCAATTAAATTAAGTGAAGCACAAAAATTATTTTCCAGTGCAGCAGAAGCAAATTTATATTTAGGATTTATGTCTCTTCAAATGTTTGCAGTTTCACGCCAAGAAGGTTTACGAAGTGCAGGTTTAAAATTTTGTCAAAATGCTATAAAATATGATTCTGAGAAATTTGGTTTGAAAGCTAAAAAAATTATTGATGAATTAAATAGATTATAAAATAATTAAAATTTGCAAATAAATTAAAATAATATGAAAAATCAAATGAAAAATAAAATAATTATTGTATTATTGTCAATTATGACAATATTGCAATCTTGTTCATCAGTGAACTATACTTATAAAGAAAAAGTTTACTTTAATCCTGAAAAGTTTTCAAATAAAATAGTTCAATATAATGAACCATTTATTCATACGGGACCTAAATTAGTGCCTTCATTGCTTTTGGGTAATGCAATAATACTAGGTGGTGGTTATGCACTTACTGATCAAATTAAAAAGAATGAGACAAATATCGGACTAAATAAAGATAGCGTAGCTAAGAACTATAATACAAATCTAATTATTACTGGAGTAATAGGACTAATTTATAACTGGTATATCATTGACTCACAATCAAAGAAAAATTCTGATGATAAAGATGTATATGATAGTCAGCTTAATGAATGGGCTGCAAATGAACTAAACACAAGTGATTTTCTAATTGGATACAACGCTGATCCTTATGGAAATTCTAAAAAAGTAAAATCATTGTATGTTTGTAGTGAAAGTGACTTAAAAAAATTACACTTCGATAATTTGAGTGATTTAAGAACTTTTGAAAATTTAGTAAAAGGTGCTCATTATCAAATGTTTATTGATACTTTAGTTTCAAATTCTTATGAATATATACCTAAAAGTAATCACTATCAGGTTTACAAATATTTTAATGGTAGATATCCTCAGTATCTTAAAAATCGCATAAATGAAAATTTTGCTGGATCAAATGATTACTTTGAATATTTCAATGAATTATCAAGTTCAAATTTACCTGAAGAAAACGAATATAAACTAAGAATTGCTGAAGAATTATTTAAATTAATTAATAATGCTAACAATCAAAGGGACGCACAGGAAACTAATATTAAAGCATATATCAAAACTTTTAATTTCTTTTCAGACCCAAAAGTACAAAATTATGTTAAATCTTTGAATGATAGACAAACAGAAATTGCAAATGAAAAAGAAAAAGAAATACAAATTGCAGAAGCTAAGAGACTTGAAGAAGAAAGGCAAATAGAATTAGCTCGTTTAAGAGCAGAGGAAGAAAGGAAAGAAAAGGTAAGGCTAGCTGAAGTAGAGAGAATAAATAATTTTAAAAATGCTTACAATAAAGGATTGGAAGACTATAAAGCAGAATATTATGTAAACGCTTTAAAGTTTTTTATGAGTGCATTGGACTATCAACCTATTGATGGAAATTCATATTATTACGTTGGAAATATTCTTTTGAATTATAAAAAATATGCTTCTGCAATTGAAGCATTTAATAAAGCTATTACTTTTAAAACAGATTTAACAGATGTAAATAAAAAATTAGATTTAGCAACAAAAATGTATAATTCTCCAGAAGAAGTTAAAAAGCGTGAAGAAGAGGCACGAATTGCTGAAGAAAGAAGGAGAGAAGAAGAAAGGATTGTAGAAGATAGAAGAAGAGAGCAAGAAAGAGAATATCAAGAAAGGAGAAAAGTTGAAGCAAATGCAAAATCCAATTTTGAATGTATGAATTGTGGAAAAGATATTCAATCAAAAGATAATCCCGGAGATGGTAAATGTCCAAATGCTTATGTTGGGTCGTCTCATGCATGGTGGAATCTAGGTAAAGTCGGAGATAATACTTTTGAATGCAAAAATTGTGGAAAAGATATTCAATCAAAAGATAATCCCGGAGATGGTAAATGTCCAAAAGCTTATGTTGGGTCGTCTCATGCATGGAGATTAATTGGTAGATAATTTAAACCCAAATAATTCATTAGAAAATATTATTCATATTTAACAGGTAATGTAAATTGCCTAGAATTATCCCATAATCCAAGAAACCATTGCCTTCG
>JAPLFM010000215.1:0-26201 GCA_026390675.1 Candidatus Kapaibacterium sp.
TTTTAAAAAGTGATGTAACAAATAAGAATTTCTTTAGAATACTCGACAAAAAACAATACGAACTAAAAGACCACTTAGGAAACGTGCGTGTAGCTATAGGAGATATGAAGATACCTACTTTAATAAATGGACAAATTCGTTTCTATATAGATGAGAAAAGTGTGAGTGATTTCTTCCCGGGTGGAATGAGTATATCAGATAGGTCTTGGCAAGGCACAAACTATAGGTATGGATACAACGGACAGGAGAAGTCTCTTGAAATTGACGCAAGTGGCAACCACCACACCGCAGAGTTCTGGGAAGTGAATAATGCAAGTTTGAGGAGATGGAATTTGGATCCTGTTATACATTCTTGGCAAAGTGATTTTAGTTTGTTTGGAAATAATCCAATTGTATTTAATGATCCAAGTGGCAATGATTGGATTGTAAAAGAATCAAAAAATGAAAATGGCGATATTAACTATGATATTACTGTAAATGCTGCAGTTATGAACTCAAGTGATAGAAAAGTAGATTTGGAAAAGCTAAAATCAACTATAAAATCCCAAGTTGAAAATTGTTTTTCTGGTAATGAATTCAAAGGTGGAAATAAAATAACGTATAAAACAGAAGTAAAAATTAGAGTGATTAACAGTATAGAGCAGTTAAAATCAAATGAACATCTTTTTGAAGTTGTAAATGCTAATGTGTTAGGAAATGACATCAAAGGTCATGCAGATGGTCCTGATGGATTAAGGGTGTATTTAAATGTAAAATACATTGATGAAATGATGAATAACTCAAATACGAAAACAATACCACATGAAATAGGTCATACTGGTGGTTTGTATCATTCAGAAGATATGATGTATAATTCTTGGGGATGGACAAATATAAACACCCAATATATTAAAAAAGGTGAACAAGATAATAATTTAATGTTTACAAGTAGTTATTGCAATTTATTTAAACTAAAATTAGGAAATTATGTCAATAGTAACCAAATACAAACAATTTATAGAAATTATCTAAATGGTGACATTAATAAAAACCGAAATTTTTATCAAATATTTAATTATAGGTTTAAAAGGAGTCCCATGCCATGAACAAATTAATATTAATTTTTTTAATTTTAGTTAATTTATCTTGTATTGAAAAAAGTAAATATAAAATCGAAATTTATAAATCTGATTTTATAGAAAAAAATGACTATTATTTTATTAATATAGATAGTGGTAAATTTATGAAATTTGAATATTTTAAAGAATATTTTAATTCAAAAAAATTTAGTGATTTAAAAATCGGCGAATATAATACTAATTTAGATTCTTTTTATGTAAGTTACCATTATAATAATCTTGATACTTCATTTAAATTAAAATCTAATAATTACCAAATGTTACTTGTAGTAAATTGTAAAAATAAATCATTCAATATTATGTATGAAAAAGAAATTAATTATGCACGAGATTAGGTAATGCTCCTTAGTAAGTTTTTAAGTTTTAATAGTTGTTAAGTTCTTTGAAAAATTATGATTATAAAATTCTAATATTTTGCAAACCATTTGCAAGTTATTAATTTAATTTTTCTTATTTTTGTTTTAAATATTGAAGAGGTAAATTTTAAATTTTATAATTGCTTCAGCAATTGGGTCAATCGACCCACTTCCACCATCTTGATTTTGGAATATAAAAAAGCATTTTGGCATTATTTGATAAAAAACGAACTTTGGAAAACCGAATTTGGAAAATTTTTCCAAATTATGGCTCTAACTGCACAATGAATTATACTATATGTGGAAATGATTATTCTTATGATGTTAATACAGGAATAGTAACTATTTTGACACAAATTACGTCAACGAATTTATGTTTTGGAGTTCCTAAATATCTTCAGCCACAAACAAAGATACTTTTGAATCCAGTTAGCTTGGCGATTGATGGAATACAGCCTCAATGAGCCAAACTTTTACAGTTTCCGACATTACCAAAATGCCAAAACTCTCTGAGTGGCACATATACGGAAATGAACAACAAGGAAGATTTGTAACTCGTAAACCAGATGAAGTAAATTTGTACTACTTAGACGCACTTACAGAAGATGTAAATAAAAAGAACTTTAAACGCATTCTTGACAAAAAACAATACGAATTAAAAGACCACCTTGGAAATGTGCGTGTAGCTATTGGAGACATGAAGATACCCACAGGAACTCGTGGAGTAGCTCCTTTTGTGGTAGATGAGAAAGCAGTAAACGACTACTACCCTTACGGAATGTTAATTTCAGATAGAAGTTGGAGTAGTGGCAGTAGTAGGTATGGATATAATGGCAAAGAGTTGGATAATGAGTTAAAAGGAACAGGTAATAGTTTGGACTTTGGAGATAGGATGGGAGATCCTAGAATTGGTGGTAGGTTCTATGGTTTAGACCTTTTAGCATCAACTTATGCAGGACATAGTCCATATGCTTATGCTGGTGAAAATCCTATTTTATTTATAGATTTTGATGGCAAAGGATTAAAACAAAGTAATAAAAATAATATTTTGACAGCAAAAGGATTTTTTAGTGTAATTAAAAAGATTGCAATCGAAGTTGTAAATGATTTATACATAAAGTCTCAAAAATTACCACATTTAGAGACTCTCGATAAAAATGGAAAAAGTACATATCAAGTAAAAGATATTTATGGTAATCCTGTAACAGATACGGAAGTAATTCAAAGATGTGTCTTAGATTTTATTCCTTTAGCAGGAAAAAGTGGCACTATTGAAAAAGCAATAATAAATGGAGTTGAAAGAGATTTAGTTTCTATAAGTTCCACAATTTATAAAAAGCACAACAATTTTACAAAAACTTGGTCAACCAAAGTAATTGAAAATACCAAAGAAGGATTTGCGAAATTTAAACCTGATGTAGATGTTACAAAAATTGACTTTGATGTTATAAATAATGGAGTTAAAGTACCAAATTCAGATTTTTATATAAAAAAAATGGATTATACAATTGGTGCTGCTAATGGAAAAGAAACTCAATATGTAAGAACTTATTTTAACACAAATGGAGATATCCATTCACGACCAATTAGTGAAAAAGATTTTCTAGACAATATGAAGAAAGTGAATGAAGTTAATAAACCTTAAATTAATACAATGAATACTATTAACAAAAGAATTACAAATCATAATATCTTAAATAATTTTAACTATTTCCCTGGTGAAGTGTATTCTGAAGTAAGAGAATTTGATTTTAATAAACCAGTTTCAATTCAAACTCGTAATGCTTTGGATGAAGATTTTTTATTCGTATTTTACCCAAATAATATTTGTCTTGAAGTTGGTTGGCTTCATTCTGGAAATTTTAGAAAAGGTAAGTTTGTAATTTCAATAGTAATTAGAAATGAAGATTTTGAAGAATTTTATTTTTATTATAATGTAACAAGAAAAAAAAATGAACTCATTAAGTTTGTTTTTGAAGCACATGACGTTGCAATTAAACTTTTAAATAAAATTAAGTCAAATAGAAAAGATTTTATTAAATGTTGTATTTCAGCTGAAAAAATAGATGAAATCTTCTTTTCAATACCTAATTAGATAATTAATGGGAATAACTTCGTAGTGGATGAGAAAAGTGTGAGTGATTTCTATCCAGGTGGTATGAGTATATCAGATAGGTCTTGGCAAGGCACAAGCTACCGCTACGAATTCAGGAAATAAGAATACAAAATATTATAATACACAGATAAAATTTCTGTGCTACTACATGTTTTGAGACAGGATTGAATCCTGTCTCTACGAATGCGGAGGGGAAAATACTGGATACTTCGTTGAGTCGATTGACACTCTTAGAATAACAAGAAATAAGATTTAATCACTAAAAAAACAATTTAAACATTCTTAACAAAATTATATTTGTTATATTACGTATCTAAAATATTCAAATTTTGAGAAATTATAAATGAATAGAAAAATATTATTATTAGTCTTGTTATGTTGTTTTTCATTTACAACCTTTTCTAAAACGTACCAAATACAGTTTAAAGCAAATTCATCAAATCTTAATCCTAAAAAAGGTGATGAATTTGTAATTCAATTAAAATTCAAATTAGATAAGTTTTGGCATACTTACCCTTTGAAAGAACAAATTGGACCTGATGGAATTGGACCTAAACAAACAGAAATCAAAGTAAAACCATCTGACAAAATCGTATTAAATGGTAATATACAAACTTCTAAGACTCTCAGAAGCTTCGATAGTACTTTTAATATGTTTGTAGAGAGTTTTGAAGGAAGTGGATTTTATTTAATACCTGTTAAAGCAAAAAAAGATTTGAATTTTACAAAAGATTCAATATTAGTTGAAGTATATACTCAATTTTGTGACACAATGAGATGTATTGATAACGAATTTAATATTCCAATTTCAAAAGAACTTTTTAAAGTTGATGATGCTAAAGATATTGACACAAGTACTGCAAAAGTCCAAGTTGCTCAAGTAGATAACAATCCACATAACAATTCAAAAGTACAAGGGCAAGCAACTCCTTCAAACTCCAAAAATGTAAACAAAACAGATTCTCAAAAAGAGTTTGATAAAGCTATAGAAAAAGGAATTGGTTCATTTATTTGGTTAGCTATTGGTGCAGGAGCATTGTCATTACTTACTCCTTGTGTTTTTCCTATGGTTCCAATTACAGTATCATTCTTTACTAAAAGAGCAGAAAAAGCCCATAAAAAAGGTCTAAGAGATTCACTTATTTTTGCAACAGGAATTATTTCTACATTTACAGTAATAGGATTAGTTTTTACTTCTATAACGGGAAGTGCAGGTGGTTTAAGTGACCTCGCTGCCAATGCTTGGTTCAATCTTGTATTAGCGATTATAATTGTCATTTTAGCATTAAATTTATTTGGTGCTTTTGAAATTCAATTACCTACTTCAATTTTAAACAAACTAAATGCAAAGAGTCAAGGTAATGGACTAACTGCAATATTTCTAATGGGTTTGACGTTTTCTTTAACATCATTTACTTGCACTGTCCCTTTTGTATCTTTAGCACTTGGCTCCGCTGCAACTGGTAAATGGTTTTATCCAATTATAGGAATGCTTGCTTATTCTACTGTTTTTGCAGCACCCTTTTTCTTACTTTCACTATTTCCAAAAGTATTAAAAAGTTTGCCAAAATCTGGTGGTTGGATGAATAATATAAAAGTAGTTTTTGGATTTTTGGAACTAGCTTTTGCAATTAAATTCTTTAGTAATGTTGACTTAGCTTGGGATTTGAATATTTTACCAAGAGAAGTTTTTCTTTCTTTTTGGATAGCTTGCTTTTTACTAGCTACTCTATATATTTTAGGATTCTATAAAATGAAATTAGATTCTGAAACTGATAGAGTTGGTGGAGTAAGAGCTATGTTTGCAATAGCTTTTGCTACTATAACTATATATTTGATTTTTGGTTTATCAGGTAAAACTTTTTTTAATGATTTGAATTCTTACCTTCCACCATATACTTTTGCTGCTAAAGAAGCTTCAATGATTAGTGCAGGAGTAATCGAAAAAGAAGAAGAATGGATAATGGATTATAAAACAGGAATAGAGAAAGCCAAGAAAGAAGGTAAAAATGTTTTTGTTGATTTTACAGGTTATACTTGTGTTAATTGCCGTTGGATGGAACAAAATATTTTTCCCGATCAGACTGTTAAAGAATTAATGAGTAAATATGTGTTAATTAGACTTTATACAGATAGAAGACAAGAACCAGAGCTAACTAATAAAAAGATGCAAGAAAATAAATATGGATCAATTGAATTACCTTTATATGTAATTCTCAAACCAAATGAAGAATATATTGGTTCTCAAGCTTTTGATAGAGATAAAAATAAATTTATCAAATTTTTGAAAAATGGTTTAAGTAAATAGAGTAATCAAAATGGAACCACTTTACGAGCCTGAATATGAAGAGAACTCTCCTTTTGGTAAAAATTTAGAAAATGATCTAAAAGTTTTATTAGATGAATGTGATAGAGTTTTAGTTGATTATGACAAAAATTTAGTTAAAAATTCTTTTTACTATTGTGCTGAAAAACATATTAACGTTTTTAGAAAGTCAGGTCTTCCCTATTATACTCATCCATTAAATGTTGCTTTAATTTTATTAAAAGATTTTCCTTATTCAGATGCAGAGTCTGTGGCTGCATGTATGCTTCATGACACAATTGAAGATGTAAAAGGTGTTTTGAAATCTAGTATTGAAGAAGGTTTTGGATTGGAAGTAGCCGAAATGGTGGACGCTGTTACAAAAATAAGACATGAAAAAACTCAAGCACTTCAAACGAAAGCATCAACTTCAAGAAAGCTATTTTTAGCACTTGTAAAGGATGTTAGAGTAATATTAGTAAAGTTAGCAGATAGATTGCATAATATGCGAACCTTGCACTATATAAAAGCAGAAAAACAATATGATATTGCAAAAGAGACTTTAAATTTTTATACTCCACTTGCACATAGACTTGGACTAAATAAAATTAAAATGGAATTGGAAAATCTTTCATTTTACTATTCGGATAAGGACATTTACATAGATATAAGAGATAAACTTAGATCAAAAAGACGAGAATTTTTAACTTATATTAATCAATTTGTCAATTTGATTGATACGAGTTTAGATAGTCATAACTTATCTCATGCGATAACAGTTGTTCATAAACATGAATATGAAATTTATGGTATGATGCAAGATGGAAAAGAATTGAGTGATATTGACAACTTTTACTCAATTGTAGTTATTTTGGATTCTAATGAAGTATCTGAATGTTACAGAGCTCATGGTATATTAGCCAATGCTTTCAATTCAATTAACTTTACAGATTATATATCAAATAGCAAAGTTGATTGGTATAAAGCTTTAAATACTGAATTAATTGGACCTGATGGAAAAAGAGTTGAGATAATAATTAGAACTGAAGAAATGGAAAAAATGGCAGAAGAAGGATTTGCTTCAAGATATTCTTTTGCATTGGGTAGAAAAAGTGCTCTTTCTTTTACTGAAGATGAAATTGAATCTTGGGGATCTTGGATGCAGGATATTATTGAATCTAGTCCTGAAAATGCTCAACAGATAATATGGAACTCAATTAAAACAAATCTTTATGATGGTGATTTAACTATATTTTCAAAAGATGGATCTCAAACTAAACTTCCAAAAGGATCAACTATAGTTGATTATGCTTTTTCATTGTCTAATGATATTGGTTTGCATTGTATTTCTGCTAAAGTAAATGGTGTTTTAAAAAATTTAAATTATGAGCTAAACACAGGTGATCAAATTGAGTTAATAAAATCTCCAAACTCTTTACCAAAACCAGAATGGCAAAAATTTGTAACTTCTCATAATGCTGTTGTTCAACTTCATAACTACTTTAAAAACTTACCCTTATCTGATAAAAATCAAGATTTAGTTAAAGAAGATTTTGATATAGAACTAAATATAATTGGTGAAGATAAAGAAGGGATGCTTTATAAAATTACAACAGCATTGGGAAATAATATGATGAAAAAAATAAATTTAGACTCAAAAGGTGAGCTTTTTGAAGGTAGCATATTAATAAATGTCAAAAACAAAGCTGAATTGAATTTAGTTTTTTTAAATCTACTTCAAATTGACGGAATAAAGTCTGTCGAAAAAGTTAAATAAATTTAAGTTAATTACATTAATAATACGGTTGAAATTCTGAATTTTTCCATATATTTGTATTTGTTTTTAATACAAATTGTCTCCTTAGCTCAGTTGGCAGAGCAAAACACTCTTAATGTTTGGGCCGTAGGTTCGAATCCTACAGGGGACACAAAAAAACCTTGTAAACTACATTTTACAAGGTTTTTTATTGATTTTAAGATTTAGCTAATTTGTTTTATTAATAATGAAATCTTTCAAGCAAATCCCATACAGTTTTAGTTTTAATTACTTCCTTAAAAGTTACTTTGTTTACTTTACAATTTAATTCTGACACAAAAACAGCTTTAGCATAAGTTAATGATCCATCTGAACTAGCATCTAAACTATAGCTGCCAACAGATTTACCATTTTCAATAACGACATCCTGGTTAATATCTTCATAATACTTAGTTTTGTTTTCAATCTTCAATGTATCTGTTATTGATTCAAGTAAGTATGTAGTCTTTTGAAGTCCTTTAATTTTAGTAGAAATATTTCCATTAAATCTAAGACCAGCTATATCAAAGTAAAATGGACTTTTCCAGATTGTATCAGTATTTACTTCAGAAATCGGTAAAATATTTTTAGTTAAATCTGTAATAAACTTTAAATCCTTATCAGACATACGATTTATAAATATACTTTTACCTAAACTATCTTTAATTCCTTTTTCAGGGTCACTATATTCTTTTCTAAACTCCAACAGTCTATCACCTTCTATTTTTGCAACATCATTGTAAGGTGAGTATGTAAGAGTAAATTCTTTACTAACTGGAACTAAATAGTTAAGAAAATCTTTGTTATTTAGTGGAATATCATTATCACTTTGTGAACCAGATTTAATTTCTTTTTTTCCTTGCTTAAAATCATAATCCATAGAATCAATTATTACTTCAACTTTTTGAAATCCGTCATTAGGATTTGTAGTCATTCTTAATGTAAAAAAGTAATTTACATCTCGATTAAATTCAGAAACATTATTATCAGAAAATGTTCTAGAAATCTGAGACGATTCAGTCATTCTATAAACATGGTAAACTTCTAAAGGAAATTTTATTTTGATTTTATATTTTGGTAGATTATCTCTCTTTTCCTTTTGAACTTTGTCATTATTATCGTTTTTAATCTCAGAAGATTGAGAAAATGAAAACGATACCAAAGCGAATAAAAGCACAAAAATTGATTTTTTCATAGAATAAAGCCTAAAGATTATGTTAAAAAATAAAAAAAATGGACAATTGAAAAGAATTGTCCATTTTGGAAAATTGCAATTTCAATAAATATATTATTGATTACCTACTACTTCACTTTTGCTAAAGAAAAATCCAATTTCATTTAAAGCATTTTCATCAGAATCAGAACCATGAATAGCATTTGCTTCAATACCAGTTCCAAATAACTTACGAACAGTACCTTCATCAGCTTTTGTTGGATCAGTAGCACCAATAAGTTTTCTAAATTCTTCTACAGCGTTTTCTTTTTCTAAAGCAATTGGAACAATAGCTCCAGAAGTCATATAATCTACTAACTCACCATAAAATGGTCTTTCTTTGTGTACAGAATAAAATTCTCCAGCTTGTACTTTAGTTATTCTTGTATATTTCATAGCTAGAACTTTAAATCCAGCTTTTTGAATCATTGCGATAATTTCGCCTACAACATTTTTTGCAACCGCGTCAGGTTTAATTATTGCAAAAGTTTTATTTGACATTTGTCATCCTATTATATTATAAAACACTTGAAATGCAAATTTATCACACGAATGTGGATAACTTTTGCAAATTTAATTTATTTCTTAGAAACTTTAACTACTTTTGAAGCCTTTGGTTCAGCTATTTTTTTTGAAATTGTTTTTTTAGTTTTTATATTTTTCAAAGCTAAAGCACAAGTTGCTCCTAAAGTACCAGGAGTTTCAACTACAAAGATACCGGCATCTTTCATAACAGCTATTTTACTTTCAGCTGTTCCTTGACCACCAGACACAATTGCTCCAGCATGCCCCATTCTTCTTCCCGGAGGTGCAGTACGACCAGCAATAAACCCAATTACAGGCTTAGTAACAAATTCTTTTATATAAGCAGCTGCTGTTTCTTCAGCATTACCACCTATTTCTCCAATCATCATAATTGCTTCTGTTTCTGGGTCAGCATTGAAAAGTTTAATTACATCAATAAATTGAGTACCTATAATAGGATCCCCACCAATTCCAATACAAGTAGTTTGACCTAAACCTTCGTCTGTTAACTGTTTAACTGCTTCATAAGTAAGAGTACCACTTCTAGAGACCACTCCAACTCTTCCTTTTGAATGAATAAAACCTGGCATAATACCAATTTTAGCTTCACCCGGTGTAATAACACCTGGGCAATTTGGACCAATCAAAATCGAATTGCTTCCTTCTAAAGCAGATTTAACTACAATCATATCTTTTATAGGAATACCTTCACTTATACAAATAATCAATGCTATTTTTGCTTCTATGGCTTCTAAAATTGCATCGGCAGCAAAAGCTGGTGGAACAAAAATTACACTAGCATTCGCTTTGGTTTTAGAAACTGCTTCTGAAACAGTATTGAAAACCGGTACTGCTTTAATTAATTTAACAACATCATTACCTTTATAGCTAGTACCACCTTTACCTGGAGTAACTCCTGCAACTACTTTAGTACCATACTCTAACATTTGACTTGTATGAAAAGTACCTTCAGTACCAGTAAGTCCTTGTACCAAAAGTCTAGTATTCTTATTGACTAAAACGCTCATATACAATCCCGTAATTTAAGATTATTAATTTTATTTTCTATTCAGAATACAAAATTAAATATTTTTTGTGAATTTATGACTAATTTTACAAATACTTTTTAAATAATATTTTTAAATATGAAATTACCTGTCAAATTTATAGAAAGAATTCAAAACCAATTTGGTGATGAAAGTGAAAAATTTATCAATGCTCTTTCTCAAAAACCAAGTTTGAGTATTAGATATAACCCTAATAAAAAAATAGAAATTGATTTGAAAAACAAAGTTCCTTGGACTGAATTTGGATATTATTTAGATGAAAGACCAACTTTTACTTTAGATCCACTTTTACATGCAGGTGTTTACTATGTTCAAGATGCAAGTTCTATGTTTATTGAAGAAGCCTTACGTCAAAGTGTTGATTTAACAAAAGATTTGAAAATATTAGATTTATGTGCTGCTCCTGGTGGTAAAACTACTTCTATTGCAAGCTTGATAACTGAAAACAGTTTAATTATTGCAAATGATGTAAATCGAAAACGAGCAGAAATTCTTAAAGAAAATTTAATCAAATGGGGACAAAACAATATTTGGGTAACTAGTAATGAAACTAAGAGTTTTACTCGTATAAAAAATTATTTTGATATAATAATATTAGATGCACCTTGTTCAGGAGAAGGTATGTTTAGAAAAGATGATAATGCAATTGAAGAATGGTCTGAAAACAATGTCCTTTTTTGTGCAAATCGTCAAAAAGAGATAATTCAAGATGTTTGGGATTCATTGAAAAGTGATGGAATATTAATTTATTCAACATGTACTTTCTCTAGTTTAGAAAATGAAGAAAATGTTAATTGGATTTTTGAAAATTTTGATTGTAAAAGCTCTGACTTAGATATATCAAAGTTTGAAGGAATTAAAGAAATTTATCATAAGAATATTTATGGATATTATTTTTACCCTCACAAAGTAAATGGTGAAGGATTCTTTATTTCAATTATCAAAAAGAATGAAACTATTGTTTCATCATCAAAGCAAAACAATAACAAGAAACTTTATAAGACTTTTGTTGCTATTAACAAAAACATTAAAAATTTGGTGGATAACTCGATTGAATTAAATAATAATGATATATTAATTGATAAAGATAACATAATTATTCTCTTAAATAAACTGTACTTAACAGATTTCTATTATCTAAATAATCTTTTGTATTTTAGAAGTATAGGAGTTGAATGCTTTGAAATTTTCGGGAACAAAATCAAACAAATGCATAGCTTGTCAACATACAAAAATATTAATATAGATAATACAAATAGTATTGAATTAGATTTAAATGACGCTCTTAAATACCTTAAAAAAGAAGACTTAAAGATAGATTTTAATAATTTTAAACAAGGAATTAATTTAATAACATATTTAGGTTTTGGATTAGGTTGGTTGAACATTATTGGTGAAAGAGCAAATAATATTTACCCTAAAGATTGGAAAATCAAAATGAATATTAATAATGTTTTGTAATTAATTATTAAATTTGTTATATTGAATTATACTGAGTTATGATTTATTTTATCTATTTAATAACATGAAATATGGAAAATAATACAAGATTAAGATTAGAAGAAATTGACAAAGAACTTTTGGAATTGAAGGAAAAACAAGCAAAATTAAAAGCTCGTTGGTCAATTGAAAAAAACTTTATTCAAGAAATTCGTCAATATAAGCAAGAAATTGAAGAATCTAGAAATTTAGCTGATAAATACGAAAGAGAATCTGATTTACAAAAAGTTGCAGAAATTCGTTATGGTAAAATATTAACTTTAGAAAAAAAACTTTTTGAAAGTAATAAAAGACTTGCTGAACTTCAAAAACAAGGCAAAATGCTTAATGAAGAAGTTAGCTCTGAGGAAATAGCTGAAATTGTTGCAAAATGGACCGGAATTCCAGTAAGTAGAATGCTTGAATCCGAACGTTCCAAACTCATTAATATGGAAGATAGGATTCATCAAAGATTAATTAATCAAGTTGAGGCAGTAGAATCCGTTGCAAATGCGATTAGAAGATCACGTGCTGGATTACAAGATGAAAATAGACCAATAGGGTCATTCATATTTTTAGGCACAACTGGAGTTGGTAAAACTGAACTTGCACGTGCTTTAGCAGAATTTCTTTTTGACGATGAGCAGTTTATGGTTAGAATTGATATGAGTGAATATATGGATAAGTTTTCAGTAACTAGACTAATTGGTGCTCCACCTGGATATGTTGGCTATGATGAAGGAGGACAGTTAACGGAAGCAGTTAGAAAAAGACCTTATGCTGTAATCTTACTTGATGAAATTGAAAAAGCACATCCTGAAGTTTTTAATGTTTTGTTACAGCTTTTGGATGATGGAAGATTAACAGATGGAAAAGGTAGAACTGTTAGTTTTAAAAATACTGTAGTAATTATGACCTCAAATATTGGGACGGAATTCCTTCAAGATAAAATCAACCAAATTACTGAGGATAATCGAGATGAAATCCTTTCAAATGTCAAATTTAAAATTATCGACCTTCTTAAAAAATCAATGAGACCTGAATTTTTGAATAGAATTGATGAAATTGTATTATTTAAGCCATTAACTAGTAAAGAAATTCGACAAATTGCCGAACTACAAGTAAAAGAACTATCCAAAAAGATTGTTTTATTAGGAATGACGATTAATATTGAAGAAAGTGCTTTAGAATGGGTATCGAACTTAGGTTTTGACCCTCAATATGGAGCAAGACCTCTAAAAAAAAAAAAAAAAAAAAATATTATTGATCCATTAGCTTTGAAAATATTGAGTTCTGAATTTGTATTTGGGGATCAAATAAATGTATCATCTCCAGATAGTGGTGGTTTTGTTTTTAAAAAATTTTGATTTATAATTGAATTTTTTTTGTTAAATTACTTATATCAATTTGTAACAACTAGTCTTTTATGAAATTTAAATATATAAATAGTCTCATATTAATAATAGCAATAAATCTAATATTATCTTGTACATCTTCCAAACCTATAAGACAAGAAATGTTTGATGGTATATCTGAAATTAAATCTGGCGAAAAACAATAATTAAATGGAAGTTTAAAAATGCAAATAAAGTTGTAGTTGATAATATATCTATGACTTTTGAACCAAATGATAGTATAGTAGTTTCACCTGATGAATCTACTAAATATAAAATAACAGCAATGCATGAAAATGATACTGTTAGTTATTTTTGGAGAGTTAATGTAATAGATCAAGTTACAAAATTAGACACTGTAATAAAAGAAGCAGATGTAACAGACTTTTCTATTATTGAATCTGATTATTACAAAGCAATTGCTCATACTGGAAATACTCCTTATAATATTAAAATTATGAGAGTTACTGAAAATGGAAGTGAGTTTACTTTAAAAACTATTATTCTCGATAGATTTGGAAATTATTTGACAGGATTTAATGCAAAAGATGAAGTTAAATTATTTAATAATTGTGAAAATTTAAAAAGTCAAATCAAATTTAATAAAGTTGAAGAAGTTGAATTACCATCAGATACTAAAATCGAATTAGGTTTATTAGTTGAGAATTCTTTCAACTCAAAAGAAGTTAATGAGTTAGTTTCAGATATTTCTAAAAACTTAAGTACAACAAATAAATATGATTTTAGTAGTATTGCCTATTATAACCAGAATCTACATTTGATTTTACCTATGGTTTCAAATATTGATTTGCCTAAGTTAATGAGTGATAAATATTCAAATTATAATTTTGGCTTAAATGCCCTATATAAATCAATTACAAAATTTGTTGATTCTACTTTTAAACAAAATTTAAATCCTAAAAGCTTAAAATCATTAATTGTAATCAATTTTAATTCTGACAATTCATCTCTAGAATATTTTCCTGAAGATGCAGTAAAAATATGTAAACAACTTAATATACCAATCTATGTTATATCCATTGGTTCAAATGCAGATAATTACAATTTAAAACTATTAACTAGTTCTACTGGAGGGAAATTTTATTCAATTCCAGAATTAACTATTGATAAAGTTTTAGATATTATAAATGAAATTACTTTCTCACAAAAAAAGTTTTTCAAATTTACATTTTCAAAAAATCAAATTAACAGTCTATTTTGTGATGAAAGAAAGCTAGAGCTTTTATATGAATCCCCTACTTTCTCTGTAAAAGAAAATTTCAAACTACCAAATCTTGACGAAATTTTTAGAATTAAATATCAATCAGTTGCAAGTTTTAAAAGTAAAAGTACAAAAATTGATTTAGATTTTAAAGATGGTATACAATCTTTTTCAAAGGTAGTTAAAGCAAATCCTAGTTTCTCTATAGATTTAATTGGACATTCTTATAATGAAGGTGAAGTTGGAATGTTATATGACTTGTCTCTTGAAAGAGCAAACAATGTTAAAGATATGATGGTTTCTTTTGGAGTAAATTCTAGTCAAATTAGAGTTAGAGCAGAATCAGACAATAAACCTATTTTTTTTATTGACCAAAATGAAATGCAATCTTTTTTAAATAGAAGAGTAGAAGTTAAAATATTAGACCCTAATCAAAAACCATTTGAAATAATAGCAGAACAAGTTAAAAGTGAACTTGATGCTCAATCAAAAGTAGAAAAATGGGAAGATAGAGGCTATAACGCATATTATGAAAGATATTTTGATACATTTAAAAACCCTATATACAGAGTACGAATTTGGGGTTATGGTTCTGAAAAAAATGCAGAAAAAGAAGTAATAAATTTGAAACAAAAATTTGCTATAAAGTTTCCATTAATAGTTGAGTAAGAATTTATCTGTGACCACTTCTATATTTAGAATCATCAAATTCAGTTAGCCAGACTTCTTTGTTTTTTAAAAAGTATTCTAATGCTAAATTATATTCATTTGGAATAACGCCTTCTAAAATAGCTTCTTCAATATTAAATTTTAAAAAACCTACAAGTTTAGATGGATTAATATTACACAATTTCATAATTTCTTCTCCTTTTACAGGTGATTGAAATTCCCTCAGCTTATCTCTATCTTGAACTTCAATTATTTTTTGAGTAACTAAATCATAATTTAGTAAATATTGGCTTGATAGATTTGGATTCTTTGTTGTAATATCAGCTCTACATAAAGTAAATAGATCCTCTAATGCATCTCCGGCTTGAACTGCAAGCCTTCTAATTGCAGAATCAGTTACTCCATCTTCAACTAATGTCATTGGTCTTTGATGAAGTCTAATAAGCTTTTGAACATACTCTAAATTGCTTAAAGGTAATTTCATTCTGCTAAAAATTTTGGGCATCCATTTTGAGCCAATTTCTTCATGAGCATAAAATGTCCATCCAATTCCTTCAATATACTTTTTTGTCTTAGGTTTTGCAATATCATGAGTTAATGCAGCAAATCTTAACCAAACATTTTCAGTCATCAATGAAATATTATCTAAAACCTTTAAAGTATGTTTAAATACATCCTTATGAGCAAAATTTATATCTCCTTTACTAACAATGTCTACTCCTGAAAGACTATAAACTTCTGGGAATATATGCTGAAGTAAACCAGTGTTAAATAGAATATATAAACCAATACTTGGTTTAGGTGAAGATAATATCTTAAAAAACTCATCAGATATACGCTCTTGAGAAATGATTTTAATCCTATTACTCATTTTAATAATAGCTTCAAAAGAGGTTTCTTCTATTCTAAATTGTAATTGCGATGCAAATCTAGCAGCCCTCATCATCCTTAAAGGGTCGTCCGAGTAAGTAACAATTGGATCGAGTGGTGTTTGAAGAATTTTATTGTTTAAATCATTTAAACCATCAAATTCATCAATTAAAATACCAAAGTTAAGTTTATTTAAACTGGCAGCCATCGAATTAACTTTAAAATCTCTTCGCTTCAAATCATCAAATAATGTCCCTTCTACTACTAATGGTTTCCTTGATAGTTCAGAATATTCTTCTTTTCTTGTACCAACAAATTCTACTTTGTGTTTCCCAATTGGAACCATTCCAGTACGAAATCTTTCATAAATTACAGGAGTAGAATTAAATTCTTTTGCAACAAGTATCGTAAAAGCTAGTGAATCCCCAACTACTGTAATATCAAAATCATTCCTTTCTTTTTCTAAAAAATAATCTCTAACATAACCACCAACTACATAAATTTCAAATTTATGTGCATCAGCTATATCACCAATTTTTAACAAAATTTCTTCAGTTATTTTAATTTTCATATTTTTAAAAGAAAGGCGATTCTATTGAATCGCCTAATATTTTTTACAAATTTTCAGAGTATTCTGCTACATCTTTTATTTTTCTTAAACCAATAAAACCTTTATCTCTTCTTTCTATTGCTACTAATGCAGATGCATATATTTCGCGCCATGTTAGTCCAAATTTAACCATCAACTCTTCTGGTTCACCGCTTCCGCCAAAAGTGTCTTTCATTCCAACAAATTCAATTGGTGCAGGATAGTTTTTAGCTAATACTTCAGCAACAGCACCACTTAATCCACCAGTAACTTGATGTTCTTCTGCAGTTACAATTGCTCCACATTCCATTGCTGCTTTAACAATAGTTTCTTCATCAATTGGCTTAATTGTATGACAATTAATAACTCTAGCTTTAATGCCTTTTCTTTTTTCAAGTTCATCAGCAGCGAGTAATGCTTGCCATACCATAATTCCATTTGCTATTATAGCAACATCTTTACCTTCGTTAAAAATTTCGCATTTGCCAATAGTAAATGGAGTTGACTCATCAGTAAATATAGGTAAAGGAGATCTTCCAAAGCGAATAAAAGCTGGCCCAACCATTTCACCAATTGCTATTGTTGCTTTTCTAGCTTCATTATAATCACACGGAACGACTAAAGTCAAATTAGGTAAAGCTCGTAAAAATGACACTTCTTCAAGTGATTGATGAGTTGCTCCATCAGGACCTACTGTAATACCTGAATGACCACCACAAATTTTAACATTAACATTATTATAACATACTGAAATTCTTAATTGATCTGAATTTCTGAAAGCAGCAAAAGCAGAATAACTTGAGAAAAAAGGAACTTTTCCAGATAATGCCATCCCTACAGCTATTGTAGTTGCATTTTGTTCAGCTATACCTATAGAAAAAAATCTTTCAGGAAATTTGTCCCTAAAGTAAGAAGTCATCACTGAACCGGTGATATCTGCACCTAACACAACAACATTTGGATTCTTTTCACCCAAAATAACTAAAGCTTCACCAAAACCATGCCTAGTAGGTTTACTACCATTTGCTATAAATTTCATTTTTTATATTTATTAATTAATTTTTTCATTGATTCAAAGTCAATTTTACTCAAAACATCTATTAAACTATTTACACTTTGTATGTTAAAACCTTCAATTGTAACATAAAACCTGTTGTAAACCAAAGCATAAATTGTTACATTTTTTTTTTCTTTATCCCAAACATAATATGATTTTCCATTATTAATTTTTAAAGATTTAACTTCAAACATTTGGTTAATTGGAATATTATCAAAATATTTTTTACCTAAAAAATCATTATTTTCACCATAATCATAAATCATCATTTGAAAATTTCCATTTGATTTGCTTTTATATGTAGTAGAAGCAGTTGTGAAATCACTTACATCTACTGATTGCCCAACAGATGGTAAAAACTTTTGGAAATTTTTAATTATTGGGAAAAACTTAGGTAAAGCTTTTTTAGAAATTCTTTCACCTGACTGAGTATAAACTATAGGTGATTCAATTTTTGTTAAATCAACAATTTCATTACTTGAAAACTTAACTTCACCTAGATTACTTTTTAATGATGTTAAATTGGTTTCTGTTTCAACATTAAGAATTTTAGTTTGAAACTCACTTTTATCATTTATATCTTTTTGATTGTAAATTTGAGAAGAAGTTGAAGTTTCACAATTTTCATTATTACTTTTTAAACTACTAACTTTGCCTTTTACAATAGAATCAGATTTAATTATTAATTTATTCTCTTCTTTGCATGAATACAAAAGATGAAAAAATATTACTAATATTATTAATTTATAATAGTTATTATTCATAAACTATACTAATTCAGATAAAGCTTGAACAGCTTGTTCGTAATTTGGTGGATTTCCATGCCAGCTATATTTGTCTTGCATAAATGAAACACCATTTCCCATAAAGGTCTTAGCAATAATACATGTTGGTTTACCACATTTGTCTTCGCTATTCTTTTTAAACTGATCAAAAGCACTAATTATTTCACTATATTCATGTCCATCTATTGAAATCACATTGAAACCAAATGAAAGGAATTTATCTTCAATTGGATAAATATTCATTACGTCTTTTACCCTACCATCAATTTGGCAATCATTATTATCAACAATCCAACAAAGGTTATCTAACTTGAAATTACCAGCTGACATAGCTGCTTCCCAACAAGCACCTTCTTGCAATTCCCCATCTCCAGTTACACAAAACACATTTTGATTATTTTTATCCAACAACCTATCAGACATTGCCATTCCAACTGCAATTGAAATTCCTTGTCCTAATGAACCAGAAGAAGTTTCAATTCCAGGTAATTTCATATCTAAACCGGGGTGACCTTGCAATCTAGATTCAAACTTTCTTAGAGTAGATAATTCATCACAAGGGAAATATCCAGCTCTTGCTAACACAGAATAAAGAATAGGTGCCATGTGACCAGCACTTAGAACAAATCTATCTCTATGTTTCCAATATGAATCTTTAGGGTTATAATTCATAATTTCACCAAAATATAACACTGTCATAACTTCAGTAATCCCTAAAGGTCCACCACTATGTCCAGATTTTGCTAATGCTAAACTTTTTATAATATCTCTTTTGATTTCTAAAGAAATTTCTCTAAAATCTTCGGGAATTCTTCGTTTATTTTCGAAAATTATTTGAGGGAAAACAAATGAATTATCCATTTATATCTTTAATTTAAATTAGTTAAAAGTAGAATTCAAAAATACTAAAATTTATTAAAACAAAATAAAACTATTAAAAAGCATTGAAAACTTTGGTACATTTTACTTATTAGATAACTTTTGTAATTAATAATAAATTTAATAAGTTAGCAAATTTGTTGAAGTAAAATTAATAATTTTCAACAAAATTTGTGTTTTTTTAATTAATTTTGAAAATGCTTAAATCATTATACATAAAAAACTTTATAATAATTGAAAAAATTAAAATTGATTTTTCAAAAGGATTCAATGTTATAATTGGTGAAACTGGAAGCGGTAAATCAATAATTCTTGATGCATTGAAACTCCTTACTGGTGAAAGATCATCAATTGAAAACATAAGAAAGGGAGAAAACAAATGTGTAATTGAAGCTAAATTTACTAATAATAGTAATACAATTGAAAGTTTATTAGAAACAAAAAAAATTAATCTTGAAAATGAGATAATATTACGTAGAGAATTGAATTTAAAAGGAAATTCTCGTGCTTTTATTAATGATACACCTGTTAGTTTAAATGATTTAGAAGAGATTGCTTTTGAACTTTTAATGATTCATAGCCAAAATGAAAATAAATTTTTCAATAGTTCTAATTCTAAATATGAATTTATAGATTCATTAGTAATTAAAAAAGACTTGGTAGAAAGCTATAAAAAAAGCTTTTCATTTTTGACTTTATTAATTAATGAATTAAAAGAAAAAAAACTTAGAAAAATAGAATTGAGTAGAGTTCTTGATTACAAGATGAAAGAACTTGAAGAGATTAATTTAATAAATATAAAAGAAAACGAAGAATTTGAAATTGAAAACAAACTTTTAGTTTTAGAAAATACTGAATTACTTTTAAGTATTTGTAAGCATTCTAATGATTTACTTGATAATAATAAAGAATCCTTAATAAAAAATTCATATTCAATTTTAGCTGATTTAAAACAATTATTAAAATTTGAATCTAAATTTGATATTTTGATAAATGAACTAAATACTACAATTATTACATTTAAAGAAATTATTTTTGCAATCAATGAAATGGAAAGTAGTTTAGAATTCTCCCCAGTAACAATTGAAACATTAAGACTGAGATTAAAAGAAATAAAAAAGCTTTTAAAAAAGTATATGACTTTTGATGAAATTAAAAATGTTAAATCTCAATTGGAAATGGATATTAATTTTAGTAGCAATTTTGAATTTGAAATCAATGACTTAGAAGAAAAAATATTAAGTAATAAAATTGAGCTCGAAACAATTTCAGATGAAATAGATAAAAACAGATTAGAAGTTATCAAAAATATTGAAGATCAAATTATTCCTATTTTGTCAAATTTAGGTTTTGAATTTGTTAATTTTAAAATTAAATTTGAGAATCTAACTAAAGATGATAAACTAGTTGAATTTAACTCTAAATATTACAATAATTTTGGATTTAGAAATATTGATTTCTATTTATCAACAATAAAAGGTGAAAGCCTTAAAGAAATGAGTAGTATAGCTTCTGGAGGAGAACTTTCAAGAATTATGCTTGGTTTATTTTCTTTATTAGCATTTCAAAACAACAAACTATTGGTATTTGATGAAATTGATACTGGTATAAGTGGACGAATTTCACAAAAAGTTGGAATCGAAATGAGTAAAATTGCTAAGAATTCACAAATTATTGCAATAACTCACCAAGCTCAAATATCATCTCTTGCAGATAAGTTATTTAAAGTTACTAAAAATACATTTGATAACTTTACTAATACAACAATTGAAGAGATTAAAGAAACTAATTACGTTTTTGAAATTGCACATTTAATTTCAGGAGAAAATATAACTGAAAATAGTATGAAAAATGCACAAGAATTAATCAATGTTAAAAAAACAATTTAATCATTATTTTCTAGTTTGTTTAAAATCAAATTACCTTTATAGATTGCACTTATTATTAAAAAACATATTCCTAATAAAACTGAGCTTACAAAACCTAATATTAGAGTAACTACCCTATTAGGATAAGTTCTAGACTCTGGTATTAATGCATTATCTAAAATTTCAACAATTGGTAAATCTTTTTCTTCTTGTATAGCTTCTTGATGCCTTTGTGTTTCTAGATACATAATAACTTGTTCAATTATTTTTTTTTCTCTAAACAAATTTGCATACTCTCTGGTTAACTGTGGTACTTTTTTTAATGGGAAAGCAAAATCATTTGACTCATTAAATGTACCATTTTGAACTTTATTAAGTTGATTTTTTACAAAATCTACTTGTTTTTGTAAAGTAACAACATAAGGTGTATTTTTATCATATTGAATTAATGCTAAATTCAAATCTGTTTCAATTTTATTTAACTCAGTACCTAAAGTTATTGCTTGAGTTACAATTGCTTGGGTTTGGTCATCAATAGCTAAAACTTTGTTTTGTTCTTGAAACAATTCTAACCTTTTTGAAATAGAATCAGATTTCAAATAGTATTTATTTAACTCATTTATAATATATTCTTTTGATTTCCTAGCTGTAGAAATATTCTTACTTCTTAAGATTTCATCTAATGAAAAAACTGCACTTTGTGCTATTTGTTGTGATAATTTTGAAATTTTAATCTGTTCTTCTTTATTTGCAAAAAAACCAGTTTGAACATTCACTGAATAACTTATAAATCCATTTTTATCAACAACAACTTCAATTGAGTTTGTTAAAACATTGTAATAACTAATCAATTTATCAGTTCCTAATTTTTTAAATTGCAACAATTCAAGTTTACTGTTTAGTGAATCCATAACTAATCTACTTTTCAGAATTTCTGCAAATATGTTTGATTGAGATGATTTTCCGCCACCACCAAAATTAATTGCACTACCAGCCATATTTTGAATAAAAGATGATAAACCACCACCACCACTACTTTCTTTTGGAGGCATTAGTCTTATTGTTGAAGTAAAAGTCTGAGGAGTTATAAAAACATATATTAAAACAATTAAATTAATTGTAACAATTAATTTAATAACATTTTTTTTCCTGTTTTTCATCAATTCTAAAATAGAAGATAAATTTATTTCATTTTTTAACATTTAATAAAAGTCCATTATTATTTAGTTATTGTTAGTAAAATACCTGCTACTGTTATAAGCTGAGTTGTTACTAACAGTATTTCTTTAAAAGTTTGGAAAAAAGTTTTTTCATCAATTGGAGGTACTAAAATCGCATCACCTGGTTCAATTTTATAATCTTTCTTTTTAGCTAAAAACTGTTCACCTTTTGATTTTGTAATAAATGTTTCATCTGGATCAGACCTAAATCCAAAACCACCTGCTAATGCAATATAATCTTCATAAGTATAATTGGCATTAAATGTAATAAAACCAGGATTGTTAACTCTTCCTTGAACATTTATATAATCTTTTTTATATGGAACCACAACTGAATCTTTATTTCGTAATACAATATTATTTGAAATATCAGGTTTAGTCATCAACTTGTTAAAATCTATTGACATAACTCCTTTTTTTTCATTAATTTTAGCTTGGAAATATCTTACTTCACTTTGAGACATTTCAGATGGTTGTGTCTTTTCTAATCTTTTCAAAACATCATCAACAATTTCAAATTCAGATTGTCTGATAAAAGTTATTTTACTTAAATCAGCTCTATCTGAAAATCCTCCTGACAATGCCAACAAATCTAAGACTCTATCTTTCCCTTCTGAAAGTGCATATTTCCCTGGGTATTTTACTTCGCCTGATATTACAACATATTTAATGACATTCCAATTTTCAATTTTTTTAAAGTAAAATCTGTCTCCAACTTCTAAAGGAAAATCTAAAATATTTTTTTCGAGTTTTTTATTATACTCCCAAGAAGATAAATCTAATATATTACTAACTAAAGAATTATTAGATTTGTTGTTTCTTACAAAAATTACTGAATCCAATAAAGCAGATGAATAAAATCCTTGTGCAAACTTTAATAGTGTTGAAAGTGAATCCCCTTGTAAAAATTCGAATTCTCCAGGGTTTGAAACATCACCATAAATACCAATTGTTAAACTCTTATTCATTGGATAAACAATTATTTGATCTCCACCTTGAACTAACGGATTATGAGATTTGTCACCATTATAATGAAATTTCATTAAGTCAACATTAATTTCTTCTTTACCTTCATTCCTAATAAGTATTATTTTCCTAATAGATGATTCTTTATTAAAACCACCAACACGTTCTATTACTTCAGATACCCTATCAACAGAACTAGCAGAAACTATATTTGGTCTTAAAACTGCACCACTTACAATAACCTTAAATTTTTTCATTTTGGTTAATGCAACATTTACTTCTTCAGCTTTATAAATACTTTTTACTTTTTCTTTAATACTTATATAAGATTGAAAAAGAGTCATTTGTTTTAGATTAATTAGACCTACTTTAGGAATTACTAAACTTCCATCAGGTGTAACAATTGAAATAATATCTCTAGAATTAGCATTTAATATACTAATTGTAAATTCATCACCAGGTCCAACAATGTATTTCTGTGTTTCAATTTCCTTTTCTAAAAGTCCTAAATTATCACTTAAAACTTTTTGAGAGTTTTGAATAGAAAATGTATCTACTTGATTACCTTTAACTCCAGTAATCGAGTTATACTCAATTTGAGTAAAAGAAAAGTTAATATTTAATAGAGTTAAAGAAACAATAACTAAGTAGGATTTGAATAATTTTGCCATTTTCTTCAATATTATTTAAAAAGATTACAAATTTAACTAATTTTATAACATTTTTAAGTATAAAATTAGTTATTTTGCAATTATTAAAAATAAAATATTGTATTATGTTTAGTGAAATTACCAATCTAGCAAAAGAAGCAGCTTTAAAAGCTGGCTCAATTTTATCAAAAGGATTCGGAAGTTCATTTGAAATAAACAATAAAATTGGTAAAAATAATTTAGTTACAGAATTTGATTATCTTGCTGAAAAAGCTATAATCGACTTGATTAAATCAAAGTTTCCTTCTCATCAGTTTTTAGCTGAAGAAAGTGGTGATACTGGAATTTCAAGCGATTATTTATGGGTAATTGATCCTTTAGATGGAACTGTAAATTTTGCTCATTCAGTTCCTATTTTTTCTGTAAGTATTGCTTGTTTGTTTAAAGGTGAATTAATTTCTGGAGTTGTTTATCAACCAATGCAAAATGAACTTTTTATTGCAGAAAAAGATAAAGGAGCTTACTTAAACAACAAAAGAATTTATGTTTCAATTACTGATGATTTTTTATCATCTTATTTGGTCACAGGTTTCCCTTATAACATTAATGAAAACCCAGACAATTGTTTAAAACATTTTGTAGATATTATACAAAATGGAATCCCAGTTAGAAGACTGGGTTCTGCAGCATTAGATTTAGCTTATGTTGCAGCTGGTAGGTTTGATGCATTTTGGGAAATTGCACTAAATCCTTGGGATGTAGCTGCTGGAATGCTTTTAGTAAAAGAAGCAGGTGGATTAATAACTCAATATGACAAATCAATTTATTCTATTTGGGATAAATCTTTAATTGCTAGCAATGGAATTATACACAACGAAATTTCAGATATATTAACTAATAAAAAGTCTTTATGAAAATAGAAATCTATTATATGACAGGTGCTGGTAATTACTTTACCGTTATTGACAACAGAATTAAAAATTTTGATATTGAAATGGGGAAAAAATTAGCTCCCATTTTATGTAGTGAGGAAAACGGGTTTGCCTCAGAAGGGTTAATGTTTTTAAACAATAACAATAGTGAATTTGATTTCACTTGTGATTATTTTAATCCAGATGGCTCTTATGGTATGATGTGTGGAAATGGTGGAAGGTGTGTTGCAAGATTGGCAAATAAATTGATTGGATTTGATAAAAAGACTATTAAATTTTTTATGGCTAACAATGCTTATACTGCTGAATTTAAAATTAGCAATATCAAACTCAAACTTCCAGCTCCAGTTTCTATAAGTGAAAAAAGTCAAATAAAAATTGAAAATGATACTTTTGATTATAATTATGTTGATTTATCATCTGATCATTGTGTAATAAATGTTGAAGATTTAAAATCAATTAATGTTGACGATATTGGTAGTAAAATAAGGAATCATGCTTCTTTTGCTCCAAATGGTACTAATGTAGACTTTTATGAAATGAAAGAAGGCAAAGCTCATCTTAGAACTTTTGAAAGAGGAGTAGAAAAGGAAACAGGGTCTTGTGGTACTGGAGCTATTGCAACCGCATTAATTGCAAATAAAAATAACGACATTAATTTTCCTATACGAGTTGTTCCCACTTCTCAAAATGAACTAATTATTGATGTAGATTTATTAGATATTACTAAAGAAATTTCTTATGAAAATATTAAAGTAATATATTTAGAAGGGAATGCTTTACTTCTTGATAAAAAGGTTGTTGAAATTAATTTATAAATTTTATTAAAAAAAATTTAAGTGAGAATTATGCCTTTAAATAGGAATTTAACTCAAGAACATATATTATTGAGAGATACTATTCGTAAATTTGCTGAAGAAGAAGTTAAACCTAAGGCAAAAGAGTTAGATGAAAAAGAAATGTTTTCTTATGATTTAACTAAACAAATGGCTGAACTTGGTCTTGCAAGCTATTCGCTGTCCCAGTATCGAGCTGCTGAGTATCCAAGTTGTCGAATGCAGCGTTTCGAGTCGACACGATCAGGCCCTGCTTAAACTCGATGTTCTGATTGAGGTCTAGTGCAGCA
>JAPLFM010000215.1:26226-29293 GCA_026390675.1 Candidatus Kapaibacterium sp.
CTGGACCACTATATTACTTTGGAAATGAAGAACAAAAAAAGAAGTATTTACCAAAGATTGCAAGTGGATATCTTTGGGGGTTTGGTTTAACTGAACCTGAAGCAGGTTCTGATGCTGGAAATACTCAAACAACAGCTGTTGAAGATGGAAACGATTGGATTATAAATGGTTCCAAAATTTTCATTACTAATTCTGCTACAGAAATTACCTTAGGATCTACAGTTTTAGCTGTAACTGGTACTAAAAGTCATAAAAAAGAACTTTCGTGCTTTATTGTTGAAAATGGAACTAAAGGATTAACTACTAAAGAAATGCATGGAAAAATGATGTGGAGAAGTTCTAATACTGGTGAAATGTATTTTGAGGATGTTAGAATTCCAAAAGAAAACATGCTTGGAAAACGAGGAGAAGGGTTTAAACAAATGTTAAGTACTTTAGATAGAGGAAGATTGTCTATAGCTGCAATGGGTCTAGGCCTGGCACAGGGAGCTAAAGAATATGCTCTTAAATATGCTAAGGAACGTAAAACATTTGGAAAAGCTATATCTACCTATCAAGCAACTGCATTCAAATTTGCTGATATGGAAATGGACATTGAGCTAGCTAGAAATTATTTATATGATGTTTGTAGAATGTGTGAAGAAGGATTAAAAATAACTAAAGAAGGAGCAATTGCTAAATTAAATTGTTCTGAAATAGCTCATACAGCTGCAAATCACTGTGTACAAATTTTAGGTGGTTATGGATTAATGAAAGAATATGATGCTGAGAAATATTATCGTGACCAAAAACTTCTTGAAATTGGAGAAGGTACTTCTGAAATTCAAAGACTAGTTATAGCAAGAGAAATGGGTTGTTTTTAGTTTTTTTATTAAACTAATTTAGATTTGCATTAAAGATACAACTTTTGTTTTTTATTCAAAATTAAATTATAGATTATCTTTTAACTATGTAAAATTTAAATTACTACTTAGATTTATATTTATCTCAATTACTTAACCTAAAAATTTCATTTCTGTCAATTAAATTATCTTATTTTTGCATAATTTACATTATTTTTAAATAATTACATTTTCTATTCGTTTAACTATTGATTTTCTTCCATGATTAATAAAATAAATGACTCAAATTTCTAATGTAGATATAAAAGAATTAGTTTCTCAATATGGTAGTCCAATTTATGTTTACTCTCAAAATCAAATTGAAAACAATTATAATAAGATAAAATCAGCTTTTACAAAGTATTATCCTAAAACAAAGATTCATTTTTCTGTGAAAGCAAATAGTAATATTAATATTCTAGAAATTTTTAAAAACCTTGATGCAGGAACTGATTGTTCATCACCTATTGAATTTAAACTTTCAAAACATGCTGGATTTCAAAATAACAATATACTTTATACAGGTAATTACGAAAGTATTGAAGATTTGGAAACAGTTGCTTTTGAAAATGTAAAACTAAATTTAGATGATATTAATTCATTCAAAAGACTAGCTACAATTAATGTCCCTGAATTAGTCAGCTTTAGAATAAATCCAGGAATTGGACGAGGTGGATTTGAAGGAATTACAACTGCTGGTACAGATGCAAAATTTGGTATCCCTTATGAAAAAGCTTATGAAGCATATAAATTAGCTAAAGAAGCTGGCGTTAAAAGATTTGGAATTCACATGATGACTGGATCAAATAATCTTGAACCTCATTTCTTTGGAGAAATAGTAAATAGATTAATGAATATAGCTCATGATATATTTAGCAAGCTAGACATTAAACCTGAGTATGTTGATATTGGTGGTGGATATGGTATTCCATATACTAACCAAGAAGAAGAACTTAATATTGATTTAACTGCAAAAATTGTTACTGATATATTTAAAGAACAATGTTTGAAATTTAACTTTGGTGAACCAGAACTTATTTTAGAACCAGGAAGGTATTTAGTTGCCAATGCTGGATATTTAATTACACAAGTAACAGGTATTAAAGATAGTTACAAAAAGTTTGTTGGTGTAAATGCTGGTATGAATTTTTTGATTAGACCTGCAATGTATGGTGCTTTTCATAGAGCAGAAGTTTATGGAAAAAGTAATTTAACAACACATATTAATCTTTGTGGTCAGATTTGTGAAAATTCAGATATTTTTGCGAAAAATTTAGAATTCCCAGAAGTTGAAGTTGGAGATATAGTTACTTTTAGAGATGTGGGTGCTTATGGATATGTGATGGCTTCAAACTATAATAATAGGCTTAAACCTGCTGAAATATTAGTAAATGACAATAAACACAAATTGATTAGAAGAAAAGAAACTTTTGAAGATTATTTCAATTTATATCAGTAATTTAATAGGAATAAAATAAATGATATATCAATATAAATGCAAAGAGTGTGGTAAGGAATTTGAATATAGCCAAAGTATTAATTCAGAAGCTTTAATTAAATGGCCTAATGATATAAAAGGACATAATGAAAATTGTGATGGTGAAGTATTTAGAAAAATTACACGTGGAGTTGGAGTAATACTTAAAGGATCTGGTTTCTATGAAACAGACTATGTTAGAAACAAATCAAATACTTCTGAATCTAAACCAGCTTCTAAATCAGAGTAAAATAAAAGTAATCAAATGAAAAAAACAAAAATTGGCAACGTAGAGATTGGAAATGGAGTATTTCTTGCTCCTATGGAAGATGTATGCGATGTTCCTTTTAGAATAATTTGTAAGAAGCTAGGAGCTGATATAGTATATTCTGAATTTATTGCTTCGGAAGGAATAATTCGAAATGCTTCAAAAGCTAAACAAAAAATGACAATTGCAGATGAAGAAAGACCTACTGCAATTCAAATCTTTGGTGGTGATGAAAATGCTATGATTCAGTCTGCAAAAATAGTTGAAGAAGCTGGTGCAAATATATTAGATATAAACTTTGGATGTTGGGTAAAAAAAGTAGTAGTTCGTGAAGCTGGAGCTGCTTTTTTAAAAAAGCCAAAAGAGATGGCTGATCTTACTAAAAAACTTGTTGATGCAGTAAAAATACCTGTAACTGTTAAAACAAGACTTGGATGGGAT
>JAPLFM010000215.1:29351-31200 GCA_026390675.1 Candidatus Kapaibacterium sp.
AAAAATTCAATTGTAATAACTGATGTTGTACAAATGATTGAGCAAGCAGGTGCTGCGGCAATTGCTATACATTGTAGAACTCGTGATATGGGAATGACTGGAAAAGCAGATTGGTCTTATATTTCAAAGATTAAAGAACTTATAGATATTCCAGTTATTTTAAATGGTGATATTATGACACCACAGGATGCAAAAAGGGCGTTTGATGAAACGAATTGCGATGCTATAATGATTGGAAGAGGTTGTATTGGATATCCTTTTATATTCAAAAGAACTCAAGAATATTTTAATACAGGAATTGTTCCTAATGAACCTGGATTAAAAGAAAGAATTGAAGTTTGTGTTGAACATGTTAAAATGGCTGAAAAATACAAAGGAAGTCATGGAGTTGTTGAATTTAGAAAACATTATTCAGGGTACCTTAAAGGATTTTTTGAGGCTACAAATGTTAGACAAAAATTGATGAAGGCAATTGAATTCTCAGAAATTGAAGGTTTATTATGGGATTATTATTCTTATTTAGAATCGATTGATAGATTAGAAACTGTTCAAAAATCGAATATTATACCCGAACTCAATTGCAATAATGAAAAATATGTTAAAAAACAATTAATTGAAATGTAAATATAAAACAAAGGATGATTATTAAATCATCCTTTATTATTTAATAGAAATTACTCTTCTAAAGTAGATAAATTACCAGGGTCTTGACCTAGTGCTTTTGCTTTCAGTACTCTTCTCATTATTTTACCACTTCTAGTTTTTGGCAGTGAATCAACAAATTCAATATGCTCAGGTTTTGCAATAGGTCCTAATTCAGTACGTACTTGATTTGAAATAGATTCTCTTAATTCTTCATTTGGAACTATTCCTTGCTTTAAAATAACATAAGCATGTATTGCATTGCCTTTAATTTCATGAGGAAGACCAATAGCCGCTGCCTCAGCAACTGATTGATGACTAACAATAGCAGATTCAATTTCTGCACTTCCAAGTCTATAACCTGAAACTTTAATTACATCATCTACCCTACCAATTACCCAAATATATCCATCATCATCTTTTTTAGCAGAATCACCTGTTAAGTAGTAACCAGGAAATTTAGTCCAATATTGGTCAATATATCTTTGGTCATCACCATAAATTGTACGCATCATTGCAGGCCATGGTGTTTGAATTACTAATAATCCTTCTTCGTTAGCTCCAACAGGTGTACCTTCCTCATTAAGTATTTCCATTTTAATTCCTGGAAATGGACGAGTACCAGAACCCGGTTTGAGTGAAACACAAGGTAATGGAGTAATCATAAACATTCCAGTTTCAGTTTGCCACCAAGTATCCATAATAGGACATTTTTCCTTGCCAATTGTTTTATAATACCACTTCCAAGCTTCAGGATTAATAGGTTCACCAACCGATCCTAATAATCTTAATGAAGACAAATCATGACGATTTACCCAAGAGTCGCCAAATCGCATTAATCCTCTAATTGCAGTAGGAGATGTATATAAAATATTAACTCCATATCTTTCAATTATTTGCCACCATCTATTAGGATATGGGTAGTTTGGAGCTCCTTCATAAATAATAGAAGTTGCACCATTTAAAAGTGGACCATAAACTATATAACTGTGACCAGTAATCCAACCCGGATCTGCAGCACACCAATATCTATCCTGTTCAGTAATATCAAAAACATATCTAAAAGTTGTATATGTGCCTACCATATAGCCTCCATGAGTATGGAGAATAGCTTTAGGTCTGCCAGTTGTTCCTGAAGTGTAAAGTAAGAAGAGTGGAGCTTCAGAGTCTAAAATTTCAGCTTCATGTTTTGGACTAGCAATTGGTA
>JAPLFM010000219.1:0-13862 GCA_026390675.1 Candidatus Kapaibacterium sp.
ATCTATAAAAAAAAAACATTCAATTCCAAATAAACTTATTGACATTTACATATATTTTACTCTTAAATCTATAATTGTTGTTTTGCCCTGAATTACTTATGAAATACAAATGTAAGAATACTATCATCTCTAAAACAAAAATCAAAAAAGGGTAGAGCAAGCTTTGGCCCCTACGAACTCAGAAAAAAAACATTGAAAGGAATTATTGTGCAACTGAATGTATGGGAGAAGAATAATCATGCGTCTCTACGAAAGCGAATATAACACCCCGTCTGGCTTGTAGCCAGGCACCCCTCTAGCAAGAGGGGAATAACACCAAAGATTGGATTCCGTATCAAGTACACGATTGTGTGAGGAAAGTCAAAAAGCACAGATAATAGTATCTGTACTGTAGAATTAAATCAAATAAATCATAATTGTTAAAAAAACTTTTGAATTTATAATTAATTTAATTTTATATTGCAACGATATATTTGTTCATAATATAAAAACATATAAAAGAATTTATCAAAATATGGATAATGGCAATTCGCCCAAAATCATTACCTGCTGGAATAATGCCTGTAATCATTGGGGCAAGTATTGCTTATAAATCTGGCAAATTTAATCTCCCAATTTTACTGCTTATCCTCTTCTGTTCAATATCTATTCAAATCATAACAAATTTTGTAAATGACCTTTATGATGCAAAAAAAGGTGCAGATACTAAAGATAGATTGGGTCCACAAAGAACTGTTGCTTCTGGATTGATAAAAGAAAGAACAATGTTTGTTGTTTGCATTGTGCTTACTATTATTACATTTTTGTGTGGATTATATTTAGTTTCTTTAGGTGGACGAAGCATTTTAATTATAGGTATCGTTTCGCTTATTTTTGCTTGGCTTTATACTGCAGGACCTCTTCCTATTGGCTATCTAGGGCTTGGTGATTTATTTGTTTTTATATTCTTTGGTTTAGTAGCTACTGGTGGCACTTACTTTTTGCTTACTGGTGAATATAGTCTAACTGTTTTTATTGCAAGCACTATCCCCGGTTTTATTTCAGTTAATATCCTTCAAGCTAATAATATTAGAGATATTGATACAGACAAACTCGCTAAAAAATATACTTTAGCAGTTCGATTGGGTAGAAATAATTCTATTCTCCTCTTTATTTTGATATTTGTTTCTATTTACATTTCAGATATTTTGTTGTTTATAACCAGTGGTTATCAATACAAAATGCTATTAATGATGGTAAGCATACCTTATGCATATCAAATTTCTAAAAATTTAAGATTAGCTGATACTGGCAAAAGTTATATTAATGTTTTAGAAAAATGTTTCTACTTTATATTTATCTGTGGATTGTTGCTTTCAATCTCATTCTTAATTTAGGATTTCTATGCTTAAAAACAGAGTTTTCATATTATTTTTTATATTCTCCATTACGCTTTTATCTGCTATCGGCACAGTATCACTTCCACCTGTATTGCCTTCAATCGCCAAAGTATTCAGTATTAAATTAGAAAATATCGGTTTAGTAATGTTTATTTACACATTACCGGGTATATTATTAACACCACTTTTTGGTTATTTCATTGATAAATATGGCAGAAAAGTATTTTTAATTCCTTCTTTAATCTTTTATGCTATCTTTAGTTTTGCTTGCTTTACTGCTCAATCATTCGAAATGTTATTGGCTTATAGATTCTTGCAAGGTATTGCAGTTGCTTCATTAGGATCAATAAATATTCTTTTAATATCAGATTTTTTCAATTCAAAAGAAAAAAACAAAATGCTTGGGATAAATTCGGCAGTGCTAAGTTTGGGAACAGCAATTTTCCCTTTAATTTCAGCATCTCTAGTTAAGTTTGGATGGAATTTCCCTTTTTTGATAAGCACATTTGCATTGCCAGTTGCACTTTGGGGGATATTTAGTTATAAAGAAGTAAAAAACACAGATTTAGAGAATTTCATAATTAAATCCACAAAAAACAATGTAATGAGAAATTATGTTTACTTCTTTAGCATCATTTCATATATCGTTTTGTTTGGTTGTTTTATAACTTACCTACCATTTGTAATAAAAATGAAATTGCAAGGAATGCCTCAACATATAGGCTTAAGTATTACATTTTTATCAGTTGGAACTATAATTATAGCAAGTATGTTTGATTATTTAACAAAGAAAATAAATCAAATGAATTTACTTGCTTATTCCTTTTTAATTCAAGCTATTGCCTTAGTAATTCTAATTTTTGCACCATCAATACTTATTATATTTATAGCTTCATTTTTATATGGCTGTGGCAATGCACTAAACTTTCCCAATACACAAAGTTTGATAGTAAGATTATCTGATGAAAACCAATTAGCTACTAATTTATCATTCAATCGAATGTCAGTTTTGATAGGTCAAACGATTGGTCCTTTGCTAATGGGTTTTATAATAAAATTCTCAAATTTAGAAACAGTATTTTATATTGGTATTTCAATTTCGATTTTAACATTTTTATTTATTTATTTTGTTTTTATTCAAAAATACAAATCATTTTTCAACTAAGGGGGTCCAGATGAAAAAGTATATAATATATACAGCACTATCTTTTTTTGCTATTTTAGTAACTGCGAACGCATCTACTATCAAGGGCAAAGTAGTTAATAATAGCAATGGCAATGCTATCAAAAATGCCAAATTAACTATTGGCAATGTTTCTGTAAGAGCTGACAAAAATGGTCAGTTCAAATTTTCAAACATTGCTGAAGGAATGCAAGATTTGAAAATATCAGGTTCTGGTTTCAAAAGTTCTATTAAGCAAATTGAAGTATCTAAGTCGGATATAGAAAATTTAGAACTAAAACTTGATGAAATCACTTTTGAAAGTAGAGAAATAGAAGTATTCTCTTCAAGCAGAAGGATGGAGAAAATTACAGAAGCTCCATCAGCGATTTCACTTATTGAAGGTAAGCAAATTGAAAAAGCAAATGCACATGGTCAGCTTACAAAAACTTTAGAGCATTTGCAAGGTATTGATGTTGTTCAATCAGGTATGAATGATTTCAACGTTAACACTCGTGGATTTAATAATTCGATTAATCGTAGAGTATTGGTGCTTCTTGATGGTAGAGATCCATCTACTCCACTAATTAATCTTATGGAATGGAATTCACTACAAACTAATGTAGCAGATATTAGTAGAATTGAAGCAGTGAGGGGTCCTGGCTCTGCACTTTATGGAGCAAATGCTTACAATGGCGTAATTAACATTATAACAAATGCTCCTAAAGATGTGCAGGGAACAAGAGTTTCTGTTACTGGTGGGGAATATGGAACTATGAAAGCAGACTTAAGACATGCGGGCAATTTTATGGATAATTTTTATTATAAAATTAATGTTGGCTATTCTACTCAAAATCAAGATTGGATACAATCAAGAGATACAACTAAAGGAGGAGTGATTGAATATGCAGGATTGGTTAGAGATGTAACTGGAAACAGAAATGGTGTGGGAGTAATTGGTAGTATTGATTCATTGATAAACGCAAATAGAAAAGCTATAAATATGTTTGCTACTGCTAGATTGGATTATGAATTTAGCAATAATTCTACATTAATCTCTGAAGTTGGATATTCTAAATATGGTGGCGAGTATTTTGTAAACCAAACAGGTAGAATTTTAATACCTCAAGTATCAAAACCATTTGTAAGATTAGCATACAAATCTACAAATTTTAATGCTCAAGCACATTGGAGCAATAGATATACTGATAAACCACAAATAGTTATGAATGCAGCAGCATCAAGTGGTGAAAATTCAGATGTTTTTGTAACTGATGCTCAATGGAATGAAAAGCTTTTAGATGACAAATTGAGATTAACAATTGGAGCATCTTATGAAACACAAAATGTTAGAACAGCAGTTGAAGGTTCAAGTGCATTATTAAATCCAGATTCTATAAAAAACAATTATTCTGGAGTTTATTCACAAGCAGAATATGAATTTAATAAAAGCTTGAAATTGGTATTAGCCGGTAGAATTGATATGTCAACTCTTTTTGAAACACAATTCTCACCTAAAGCAGCTTTGGTATGGGAAGCAATGGAAAATCAAACGTTTAGACTTACTGTAAATCGTTCATTCTTAAGACCAAGTTATTCCGATTTCCAAAGACGTTCAGCTGCTGGTGCCCCTGCTAATTACAATTTAATAGATTCTACAATTGCAGCTCAATTTGGAATTTCAAAACTTGGTTTGGGAAGTCTTGCTCAATTAAATTTGGGGAATCCTAAAATTGGTGTTGAAAGCTCTATGTCTTATGAGCTTGGATATAAAGGAGTAGTAAATAAAGATATGTTTATTACTGCTGATGTTTATTTCAATCAAAGAAAGAATTTTATTTCAAACCCATTGGGAGGCTTGGCACCTGATGTATATACTCCTGTAAGGTATAAAAATTCTGATGCTAACGATTCTTTAAGAGTTAAATTAGGACAGTCAACTTACGATAGACTATCAATTGATCCAGTTACTGGTAAAGCAGCTTTAATAGTTGCTCCACAAAATATTGGACTAGTAGATGAATTAGGCTTTGAGTTAGGTTTGAATTACTATCTAAATGACAATATTTTGGTTAACTTAAATTACACTCATTTAGAAGCTGAAATAAAGGAAAACAAAGTTGCTACAAACAAAATTTTACCAAATTCTCCTAAAAATAAATATAATTTTGGTGTAAGTTATGAAGATAAACATAGTTCAATGCCTTGGGATATTAGTATTCAAGCAAGAATGGTTGAAGAATTCAAATGGATTGCTGGATTTTATGAAGGAATTGTTCCAGCTTACACAGTTGTAAACTTAAATGCAGGAATTAATATAAGTCATGAATTAAGACTTGGTATAAACATATTTAATCTTTTGGATAATAAACATTATGAAATATTTGGTGGTACTTATCTCCAAAGATACTCAACTGCTAATTTAGCTTATAGTTTCTAAAAATATTTTTTGATTTTATTTAAGGGTAGATATAATTTTTTTGATTAAATCTACCCTTAATTTTTTTTAGAATTATTGATTTTACAATAAATAATGTGAATCCTATAACATTTATTAAAATTCTATAATAAATACTAAAATTAATCTATTATTTTTGCGAGGAAAGAAAGCATAATTTTTCTTAAATCATTATATTCAGAATCTAGTTTTTCTATTATCGGAGAGAAGTCTTCATTTTCAGAACTATCATCTAATATATAATCCTTGTTGCTTGGAAAGTGTTTTATTTTGTTTTTTATGTTTTCATTCTGTTTAATAAAGTCATTTATAGTTCTTTCCAATTTTATAGCATCTGATATTATATCAACATTAGTTTTTGATTTACTAGCTTCGTTTAATCTTTGTTTATATAAAAATAAGTCTTGACTATACAAATTTAGTTTGTTTAGCCATACTTTATTGTTATTATTTGGAATTGTATTTGCCATGTTTCTCTTATAACTTTACAAAAATATAATTTTTTAAATTACTTTTTTATGACTTTGGTCAGTTTTATAATTGATTTATGTCATTAAATCTAAAAAAATATGGAAAACTTAGAAATATACAAATCAATTTTCAATTTTTGCGCTGAAAGTATATTAGTTTCAGATAAATTTGGTAATATTGTTTTAATTAATAACAAAGCCTCATTACTTTTTGGTTATTCAATTGATGAGATGACTAAAATAAAAATCGAGGATTTGATTCCAATGAGGTTTAAGGGAAAACATCCTGAATTAAGAGAATCTTTTATTGAAAATCCAGTACCTAGATCAATGGGTGTTGGCAGGAATCTTTTTGCTAAAAAGAAAAATGGTGTCGAATTTCCAGTTGAACTTAGTTTGAGTCATTTTAAGGATGAAAATGAAATCCTCATTATGAGTTTTATAATTGATATAAGTGAGAGAGTTTCACAAGAAAAGGATGTAACTGAATCACATTTGGAAGTATTAAATCTTAGTATTGAGATGGCAAAACTAAATTCTAGACTTGAAACTAGGGTAGAAGAGCGAACAGAAGAATTAGCGATAGCAGTTAAAAAACTTGCTGAAAATAAAAAAGAATTAATTCTACTTCTTGAAAAAGAAAAAGGATTGAATGAATTAAAATCTAGATTTGTTACAACTGCTTCACATGAATTTAGAACTCCACTTGCTACAATTCTTACATCAATTTCACTGCTTGGCAAATATAAAAGAGAAGATGAGCAAGAAAATAGAGAGAGACATATTAATAGAATTAAATCAACTGTTGTTAATTTAACTCAAATATTAAGTGACTTTTTATCAATAGATAAATTAGAAGAAGGACATGTTAAAAACAATCCAAGCGAAATGAATCTTAAAACATTTTTTGAAGACTTAAAAGAAGAAATGAATACTTTTCTTAAATTTGGCCAAGAAATATTAATTGATTATAATAGTGAAATTGATATAATATTTTTAGATGGTCATCTATTGAAAAATGCTCTAATAAATTTAGTGTCAAATGCAATAAAGTATTCTAATGAAGAGAAAAAAATTACTATTAAAATTGATTTGAATGATGGTATTTTAAAAATTGATGTAATAGATAATGGTATTGGAATTCCTGAAGAAGATCAGCCATATTTGTTTGATAGATTTTATAGGGCTACTAATGCAGTAAATATTCAAGGAACTGGTTTAGGTATGAGTATTGTAAAAAGATATGTAGATATATTGAATGGTACAATTGATTTTATAAGTGAAAAAGATAAAGGCAGTACATTTACAATTGAACTTCCTATTCTTGGTTAATTTTTTTACAGATTAAAATTATATATTTATTGTTTAAATCTGTTGTTGCAAATAAATACATTTCACCTCCATCTTTAATTTTTAATTTCTTTTTTATTTCATCTGTTGTAAGATTGAAATTTCTAATTGTAATATTTGCTTTGTTTTCGGGCAAATATTTTTTTATTGCTTTCTCATTTAATTTTTCAATTCCAATTACTTCGAAGGTTCTTCCTTGAAATTCAATTAATTCTTCAGAAGTAAATAAATGTGAGTTTGAATGTAATTTAATTAGTTTGTATTTCTCGTAAATTGCATCAAAACATTGTAGCTTCTGCATAGATGAATTTGGCTCGTAAATGTATTTTAATGGGAGTCCATATTGCAAAACAATATTTTTGTTTTTATTAATTTTATACTCAAGTATGTTCCATTTTTCTTTTGAAAAATCAATAGCTGAGTAAATTGCGTGACTTGTTTTGGAATTTATATTTAATGTAATTAAAGTTTCTTTACATTCATTTTTTACTGAAACCACACATATTTTTTCAATGTAATCAAAACTATTAACTAGCTTTTTGATATCAAATAAAGGTGAAATTTTTATTAAAATTTGTTTAGACTTATTTATAGTTTTAGGAATAATATTAATTGGATTTGGAATCGTTTCTTCTAGTTTAAATGTTTTTTTATTGTCATTTCTACGTGAAGGATCTAAATAAATTAAGTCAATATTCCCTTCGAATTTTTGTATATAATCTTCAGCAGTTGAATTAACAAAAATTACATTTCTAATTTTTAATTTATCAAAATTATATTTGGCTATTTCATGTAAAATTATATTTGGTTCTACATGAATAACTGAGTTAAATGATTTTGCTAAATAAAAAGAATCTATACCAAAACCACCAGTCAAATCAACTGCAAGATTTCCATTAAATAAGCTCGATTTTAACTCAGCAGTTTTTTCAGATGAACTTTGTTCTAAATTCAAAGATGGTGGCATAATTAATTCAAAATTATCATACCAATTTGGAAGTTTGTTTTTGATTTTTTGTCTAGAATTAATTTGTTCAATACAAAAATCAATTTTTATATTTTTGTATTTATTTTTAGATAAAATTAATTTGTTAACATCAATATTAATATTATCCTTAATAAACTCAATTTCTTTGTTCACCAATTAATTCCAAAAATTCATCTTCTGAAAGAATGCTAATACCTAATTGTTTAGCTTTCTCAAATTTACTACCCGGAGAATTACCAACCACTACATAACTTGTATTTTTACTCACTGATTTTGTTTCTTTGCCACCATTTTTTTCAACCAAATCACCAGCTTGTTTGCGATTTAGTTTTATTAATTCACCAGTAAAAACAAATGTTTTACCATTGAATAAATCGCTGCTATTTTCTAATTCATTTTCGCTTAAAGTAAAAATCAAATTAGCTTCACGTAAATTGTTAATAAGTTCAATTTCTTTTTCATCATTAAAAAAATCTATTAATGATAATGCCATTTTATTTCCAATTTCTCTGACCAATGTCAAATCAGAATAATTAGCTTGCATTAATTTATCAATGTTTTTAAAATTTTTTGTTAGAATCTTTGCTCCGCCTTCACCGATAAATCTTATTCCAATTGCATAAAGCACTTTTGTAAAAGGTTGACTTTTACTATTTTCAATTCCTAATAGTAAATTATCTACAGATTTAGCTCCCCATTTGTCTAATTTTAATATTTCATCTTTTAAATTACTTAATTTATAAATATCAGAAATGTTATTTAAAAAACCTAGTTTGACAAAATCTTCAACTACTTTTTCTCCTAATCCTTCGATATTCATAGCATTTCTTGATGCGAAATGTTCTATTTTTCTTCTTATTTGCCAAACACAATCAGTAGCATTGCAATAATAATTTGCTTCACCTTCCGGTCTTACTAATGGGCTTAAAGAGCCGCAATTACAATAAATAGGGAATTGGAATTCTTTAGAATCATTTAGCCTCTTTTCTAATACTACAGAATTTACTTTTGGAATTACTTCGCCACCTTTTTCAATTATGACTGTATCGCCAATTCTTATATCTCGTTCTCTTATGTAATCAATATTGTGTAAAGTAGCTCGGCTTATTGTAGAGCCTGCTAAAAATACTGGTTCTAACTCAGCTACTGGTGTTACTACTCCTGTTCTACCAACTTGAATAGTTATGTTATTTAATTTAGTCTGAGTAGTTTCTGCTTCAAATTTATATGCAATTGCCCATCTTGGTGATCGTGCTATAAATCCTAAAGCATCTTGCTGTTTTAATGAATTGACTTTTAAAACTACACCATCAATTTGAAATGGCAAATCATTCTTTTTTATGTTCCAATGATTAATGAATTCAAAAACCTCATCAATATTTTTACATAGTTTGAAATATGGGCTAACAGGAAATCCCATTAAACTCAATGATTTAAGGTTTTCACTATGAGTATTTAATTTTTTAGAATCTGTAGTTAAAAAGTATGTAGTAATCTGTAACTTTCTATCAATTAACTGCTTAGGATTTAAAAGTTTTAAACTTCCAGCAGTAGTATTTCGAGGGTTTGCATATAATTTTTCATTATTTTCTTCTCTTATTTCATTTATTTTAATAAAGTCAGAATTAAGCATATAAACTTCACCTCTAACTTCGAAATTTGAAACCCCATCTACTTTGTTTACTTTAAGAGGGATAGATTTAATTGTTCTAGCATTATGAGTAATGTCATCTCCTTGAATCCCATCACCTCGAGTTACAGCTGAAACAAATTCAAAATTTTCATAATGTAAGCTTATAGCAATACCATCAAATTTTAATTCAATGACATATTCGTACTCTTCGCCTTCTAATCCTTCTTTTACTTTTCTATCAAAATCATCTATTTCATCTCTGGAATATGTGTTTGCTAGTGAAAGCATTGGGATATTATGTTTGATAGTTTTGAATTCTTTTATAGCTTCACCACCTACTCTTTGAGTAGGTGAATTTGGTTGAATTAATTGAGGGTTTTCATTCTCTAAATCTTGTAATTCTCGAAACAGTAGATCATATTCTTTATCAGAAACCAAAGAATTGGCCAAAATATAATATTCATAATCATATTCTCTTATTTTATTTATAAGAAAATCAATCCTATCTTTATTACTATTATTTGAGAACAAATCGTTTTGCATTTTAGTTTCTTAAATTTTCTAATTTTGCAACATTTATAATTTTAATTTTTCCAGTTTCAATTTCAATCATTTTTTCAAATTGAAAATCTGACAAAGTACGAATAACAGTTTCAGTTGCAGTTCCTACCATATTTGCAAGATCATCTCTAGTTATAGTTAAGATGAATGTTGATTTGTTTTCTGAATCAAATTTCATTTTTAATTCAACAAGTGTGTCAGCAACTCTTTTCCTAACAGAATTATAAGCCAATTTTATTAATTTTTCTTCTTTGTCTCTAATATTCCCAGCGAGTAAATTAATAAATTTATTTGAAATATCTCTATTAGAATAGAGCAAATTAAAAAAAGTATCTTTATCTAAAAATAATACTTCAGTATCTTCTAAAGCAACTGCAGATTCGTGATGAATATTATTTTCAAAGAAAGGTAAATATCCAAAATAATCTCCTTCACTTTGAATATCAACAATATATTCTTTTCCATTTTCATTAGCTTTAGTAAGTTTTATTTTCCCACTTTTCAAAAAATAAACAAATTGAGCGTTGCTTTGCTCAAGGTAAATACTTTCTCTTTTTTTGAAAAATTTAGATTTTTTAACATTATTCAAGTCTGTGTATTCGCTTAGTCCTGTTAACTTGTCAAGAAATACTTCTAAATTTTCTTTTTCTACACTATGAATCATTTCGTATTTATTTAATCTCACTTCAATTGCTTGAAGCAACTCAATATCATCAAACGGTTTGGTTATATAATCATCAGCTCCCATTCCCATACCTTTTCTGTAATCGGCTTTATCAGCTTTTGCTGTAATAAAAATGAAAGGAATTTTAGCAGTAACTGGGTCATTTGCTAACATATATAATACCCCATATCCATCGAGTTCTGGCATCATAACATCTGACAGTATTAAATCAGGTAATTCTGAATGTGCTTTTTTTACTCCTATTTTACCATTTTCAGCTTTAATTGCAATATAATTAGCAAGTGTAAGTATTTCAGCAATATTCTCAAGCATCTCTTCATTATCTTCAATTACTAGTATTTTTTTCATTTAATATTATATTGTAAATTTATATCTCACTAAATTAACAAAAAATAGTAAAATTAAAGAGTGTAATTTCATAATTTTATAAAATAAAAAAAAAGGGACATTAAATGTCCCTTAAATTAATTTGATTATAATTTTTTAATTTTTATTGATTTGTTTGGATATTATCAAACTTATTTGTTCTGCAATTTTTAATGCTTCAGCAGCATCTTCACCACTTACAGGAACTGGCGTATTATTGTTAATAGCATCAGCAAAAGCTTTTTGTTCTTCATCAATAGCATTTAATATTGGTAAATTTGGCTTTTCAAGGAAAATATTTTTGTTCCTCAATCCTGCTTCAATACTACCAAGCATAGTAGCTGGAATTAGCGAATCTTGTGGTAAATTTCCTTCATCTAATATTCTGAATATCTCAAGATTTGGTTTTGCAAAATCTATTGAAATATAAGCTTCTTTCTGAAAAATTCTCATTTTTCTCATTTGTGTAGCTGATATTCTTGAAGCTGTTAAGTTAGCTACTGCACCATTTTCAAAAGTTAATCTAGCATTACAAATATCAGGATTTTCAGTTAATACTGCTACACCATTTGCATCAATTTGTTTTATTGGAGACTTAATTAAACTAAGTACAATATCAATATCGTGAATCATCAAATCGTGAATTACAGATACATCAGTAGCTCTAGGTTTAAATTGACTAAGTCTATGTGCTTCTATAAATAAAGGATGAACATCTAATTTGTTTAAAGCAGCCATAGCAGGATTAAATCTTTCTACATGACCAACTTGAATTTTAACATTTTGCTCTTTAGCAAGCAGGTTAAGTTTAAGTGCTTGTTCATAAGTGCTTGTTATTGGTTTTTCAATTAAACAATGTTTTCCTTTTTCAATACATTTTAAAGCCACTTCAAAGTGATTTATAGTAGGAACTGCAATAATCAAAGCATCTGATTCTTCAATTGCTTGGTTTAATGTTTGAAAATGAATACAATCGTATTTTTGAGAAAGTTCGGCAGCCCTTACTCTGCTTACATCAAAAATTCCAAGTAGTTTAGTAGTAGGATTTTCTTTCCAAAGCTTAGTATGAATACTTCCTAGATGACCTGTGCCAATAACTGATACTTTCAAATAGCTCATAAATTTGCCAAAAATATTAAATGTTGTTTTTGTATGAAAGCAAATTTAAAGAATTTTAACAACAAAAGAAAAGAAGAAATTTAAATTATCAGTAATTTAATATTTCAGGCTTTAGGATGTGCTTGTTTGTAAGCGTTTTTAAGTCTTTCAATTGATACGTGAGTATAAATTTGAGTAGTAGATAGTGAGGCGTGTCCTAACATCTCACTTACTGATCTGATATCAGCTCCATTATCGAGCAAATGAGTAGCAAAAGAGTGTCTTAAAGTATGTGGGCTTTTTTGTTTAATCTCTGTAATTCCCAACATAGCTTTATGAATTGCATTATATGCATCTTTAGCTTGCAATCGTTTACCTTTTTTATTTATAAATAAAGCTATATCCGATGTTTTACAGATTTCAGCTCTAATATTTAGGTATTGATTAATTTTTGTATTTGCTTTTCTACCAATAGGAATAACCCTTTCTTTATCACCTTTACCAATTACTTTCAAAAGCAAACTAGATTTATCAATACTACTTAAATTAAGCTGCAAAGCTTCTGAAATTCTTAATCCACAGCTATAAATTATTTCAATTAATGCTCCATTTCTAATGTCAATTGGTATTTCTGTATTTAATTTTTCAAGCAATTTACTAACTTCAATTTCCGTTAAATAGTTTGGAAGTTTTTTAGCTTTTTTAGGAGTACTAACTGAACTTGCTGGATTTAGTTCTAAATGATTTTTCCTTTTACAAAATTTAAAGAAAGATTTTACAGCTGCTATTTTTAATCTTAGCGAATTTCGCTTTAGACCTTTATCATTCAAATAACCTAAAAATGGCCTAATATCATTTGATTCAATTTCTTCAATTTTAGGAATATTTTGGTATTCTGCTTCTAGGTAATTGACAAAATCATTTAAGGAAATAGAATAAGTTTTAATTGTAAGTTGCGAAAAATTCTTTTCAATCTTACAATATTCTAAAAATTTTTCAATTAGATTATCTAAATTCATAATAATATGTTGTTATTTACTTCTTTTGATAAATATAGTTATGGAATTTAAGTAATAATTTTTATATTCTATTTCTATTTTGTAATGTTTTTAAAACTACTTATATATTTGTAAAATTAAATAATCAAAAATGAAAAAAATATTAATAATTGTTTTTATATTCCATTTGTTTTATAAAGCAAATAGTACGCCATATATGATACCCGATATTGGCGCTCCTGGAATGAATACTTATATTGAAATAATAGCTGATAATGATCCTAATGTCAAGTTTTTTGGCAATGATGGCTTTTACTTAAATAATACAAGCGATAAAATTCACATAGTTTTGCAAGATCCTAATGATGCTAAAAGAGTAACTTTTGGACCTATTATAGTTAGTTGGGGAGGAAGGCTAATTTCTACCCAAGTTTTTGTAAATCCTGATTTAAGTCCTCCTAGTTGGGATCATAATGTAAATGGACCTGCTTGGAGTGTAAATTTTAGTATTTTTTATGATATAGGGCTATTAGCAAATAGTTATAATTTTAAAATTGTAAAACCATTTTCGTTTCCTAATAATGGAGATAGAGTTTTTGGAGAGGGAACCTTAGGTAAACGATCATTTAAAGGTGCAATGATAGTAGATTCACTTACATTAGCACCAAATGCTACATATACTGTTTCTATTTCAGATCCAGATATTAGTTTTGG
>JAPLFM010000219.1:13888-27035 GCA_026390675.1 Candidatus Kapaibacterium sp.
GGTAATGAAGCTTTTCTTCCTTTTGTATTACTTTCAAAAGGTCCTATAGTAGTTCCAAGTACAACAACTATATCATTAAATTCTTTGACTAAAAATTCTGCACCCGGTGGTGGTGGTGGTGGTGGGAAAAATTGTGATAATAGTAGTGCCGATGATGGTGGCAATGGATATACTGGTGGTGGTGAAGGAGGACAATATTATTTTATTGGACCAACACAACAAAAGAGAGCTGGTAGTGGAAGTGGATTTATAACAACAGCTGTTAATCAAACTGGTGATGCAATCAATGGAACAAAAGGTGGTGTTTTTATAAACCTACATGAATCATCAGGAGGCGGAACTGGACATCCTTTTGGTAAATCAGGTACTGGTTGGGCAGGTGGAATTAACTTGGAAGGTTATTATGGAGGAGGAACTGGATCTAAAAATAATGATAAAGGTGGTAGTGGAGGTTATGCAACAGGTGGTCAAGGGAGTGATAATTTAATTAACTCTACAAATAATGGTGGAAAAGAAAACGGAAATGATTGTGGTGTTCCACTTGCTGGTGGCTCTGGAGGGGGAAGTGGAAATCCACAAGGAATAGGTGCTTGCAGTGGTTCTGGAGGAGCTGGAGGAGGTGCAATTAGAATTTATGGTAGTACTATTAGTAATATAAATATTGAAGCAAAAGGTGCTGATGGAGAAGGAGGATCCCCTTCAGGAGGAGCTGGTTCTGGTGGAATGATTGAAATAAATTCAAAACTTCCTTCTGGGATAGCAAATTTGAATGTTTCACCTGGAGTAGGTGGTGGTGCTGGTAGAGTTAGGAATAATACTCCACTAAATAGCACAAGTAATTTAGTTTCTTCAGTAGGTGCTACAAATTATTTTGGCTTTACAACTGACACACTTACTTGGTGCAATCCTGTTTTTGATTTTAAAGGAACTTGCCCTTTAAATGCAAAAGTAAAAGTATTTTTAAAAGCTGAAACTGGATCTTGGTTAGATCTTGGATATGTTGGTACTTCAACTGGGATTTGGTCACTAAATGTTGATACAAAAGCTTTAGGAATTGACAAAGAAACTATGTATTATACTGTTGCTCGAATGGATGTGAATTCACCAACCAAATCAAATGATTTTAAACAAGATCCTGATTATATATTTTCACAAGCAGCAGCAAATGTTTTTAGACCTTTAGCTGCACCAGATATTGATAGTAAAACTACAATAAACTATAATTTGAAATTTTGTAAAGATGCTGAAATATTAGATTCTACTGATATTACTAATACAGGCAATGCCGATTTGTTAATAACTTTTTCTGATTTGTGGACTACTGGAGGAAAGGGATTTAAATTAGTTGGACCTCTCAATCCTCAAACTATTGCTCCAACTAAAAGTATTAAAATTAAATTTAAATACAAGCCAATAATAGGACAAAGTGGACTAATTACTGATACCTTAATTATAAATAGTAATATAAAAAATATTAAAAAGAATCCATGGAAAATTGCTTTAAATGTAAATTTACAAACAGTAAAAATTGGATTTGAAGATATTACAAATAAAAAGATAGATACTGTTTTCTTTAAAAAAGCTTGCTTAAGCCATCCAGATAGTGTGTTTTTTAATATTAAAAATTTGTCAAACGGTCCATTTGAATTAGATCAGGTTTATACTTTAAACACTTCGGACTTTTTAGTTAGTTTTGTTGATATAGCAAGTTCAAAAACAATGACTCAAAATGATTTTAGAAAGATTAGAATTGTTTTTGATGACAAAGATGGTAATTTTGCAAATATAAGTACAAAATTATATGTTTCATCTAAAGATTGCCCTGAGATCATTGACTCAATTATTGTTATTATCGATGTAATCAAAACTGAGTTGTCTTTTGCAAATATATCTGAATCTGATTTTTTAGATACTAAAATAGGTACTTCTAAAAAGCGATTTATTAAAATAGTAAACCAAGGTTCAACTGGCGCATACATTAAAAATTTACCTGTTATTACACCTCCATTTAAATTGATAAGTACAAAACCTGTTTTACCTGCTCATATTAAACAAGGTGATACAATCACTTTAGAAATAGATTATACACCTGTAGCCGAAGTTCTAGATAAACAAAATTCATCAATAAGTTCACTTTTAAGTGATACAACTTGTGATTTTACTTTTGCTTTTTCAATTCAAGGTAAGGGCATAAGATCTTTGATAAATTTCCCAACTGATACAATTAGGTTTGATAAAAAATTGTATTGTAAAAGTGCTCAGACTTTAAATGTAGCAATTGGCAATGATATTACTTCTAAAACAAACTTCTCTATAACTGGTGATGCATTATTAGGAGTCCAAGCATCTTCATTTAGGATAGTCCAAAGACCAAATAAGAATCCTTATAAGCCAGGTGATAATGATCAATATCAAATTACGTATGATCCGCCTAAAGGTAATTTGGGAATTAGTTATGCTACTTTAGAAATATATACCGATGATGATTTGAATAAAATTATTAAAGTATATTTGAAAGGTGAACTTGAAGGTTTAATGATGTCTATTGATAAAGGTAATCCATTAGATTTTGGTAATGTACCTATATTATCAACTAAAAGTGATGTTGTTACTATTACTAATAATGGTACAATCACTCTTCCGGGTCAAACTAAAAGAAGTATTGTTTCAATTGAAAGTAAACCTGAATTGAAATTCACTCCTGCTTATGCTGATATTGCTCCAAAGGGTGGAACTCAAGTATTTAAAATTGATTTCACTCCTACAGTAGAAGGTCCTTTTTCTTCTAATGTATTATTTATATTAGGTGGAAGTGATTGTAGAGATACTTTGTCCTATTCAGTAATAGGTAATGGTCTTAAAGGAGTTGTAGATATTAGTGGAACTCTAGATTTTGGTTATTTAAACCCTTGCCAAAGCCAAAATGGCAATATTGTAATTACAAATACTGGAAATGCTCCAATTGTTTTAGATACATTTTATTTGCAAGGTGGTGATTTTAATTTGTTTTCTTTAGGTTCTAAATTATCTAAATTTACTTTAGCAAAAAAAGGAGACAATGTTTCTGTATTAGTAACTTATGCACCTAATGGTATTTCTTATGGTAAAAAATCAACTCAAATTGTAGTATTAACAACTGCTAATGGTAAACAAGATACAACTAGAAGAAATGTCAGTGTTAATATAATAAGTGGTTTAGATTTATTACCTCAGCAGTTAATTGATTTTGGTAATGAACCAATTAATTTTGATATATTTAGAGATATTACATTACAAAAAAATTCAAATGCAAATTGGACTTTAAAAACAGAAATATCAAATGCTTTAAAACAGTATCCTTTGATTTTTAAATTTGATAAAACTAAGTTGGATAACTATTTATTTGGAACAAACAATACTATTACTATTACAGCAAATAGTCAGAACAATATGCTTTTTGAAGATACACTTTTTGTTCCATTTATAATGAACAATGATTGTAGAGACACTGCGTATTTTGCATTGAAATATAATGCTGTTCCTGCAGCTTCAGTTAAACTACGATTATTAAGTGCTATGCTATTTAATCCAGAAGATGCAAGTTCTAAAATACCTATTTATGGAGTAATTACAAGTGGTATTGACTCTGTAAAACAAGCTACTTTTGACAATATTAATATTAAGTTTGATCAAAATATATTTTATCCTAGAAGTGTGAATAAAGGTAAGATTCTAGATTACAAAGCTTTGAATGGAATTGTAACATTAAGAATTCAAACTGATTCAACATTGTTAACTAAAAACGAATCTTTAGTAGCCGAAATAGTAGGTGATGCACTTATTGGAAACAAAGAGAATTCATTTATTTCATTAGATAGTGTTATTAATACTCAGAAAAAATTAATTAGTAAGGTAGATACTAGTATTGGTTCAATTTCAATAGTTATTTGTAGAGCTGGTGGAAATAGATTGATTGATAATTCCAAAGCAATGTCTTTGATTTCAATGGCAAATGATGATATTGTTCAAGTGGAAGCAAATGTACTTGAAGTTGGAAAGCATACTTTGATTTTGTTTGATGCAACAGGAACTGAAATTCAGAAATATGAATGGGAGCATTATATAAATGAATCTCCAATTTATAACTTTCAAACTCGAATTGAATCCTTAGCAAATGGGGCATATTATTGGGTTTTAAGATCACCGAATAGGGTAGTTACTAAATCTATTTTTATTATTAAATAAACCAAACTAAAAAATGAGATTACTTAAATATTTTACTTTTATATTATTTATTTCTTTAGAATTATTTTCTCAAAAAGATATTAATTCCACTTTTTTTACTGATTATTCTCAGCCTTTATACAAAATAGGTTTGTATGGTGGATATAATCTTAATCTGCATTCTGCAGATTTTAAGGAACTGCCTGGATTTCCTAACTGCTGTAGCGGATTTAATTCTGGAAGTGGTGGTGGATTAAATTTCGGTGCTTTATACGAACAGAAAATCAATGAAAAATTAGATTTTACGATAAGACTTGGTGTATCTAATTTAGATGCTCAGTTAGTACTTTCAAAAGAAATAGGTAAAACTTTAGTTAAAAATGCAAATAATTCGACTGGAGTTATTCCAGAAGTTGTAAAAGTAGATTATATAATTGATTCTTACTTGCAATATTTTAATTTGAATCCTATGGCTCAGTACCATTTAACTAGTAAATTAAATGCTTTAGGTGGATTGAAGATAGGTTATTTGTCTGGAAATTTTGATCAAAAAGAAGTTTTAACTCAACCAAACAATGTAGTCTTTGTAGAAAATGGGAAATTAGTAAGAAATGATTTTCTTGTTGTAAAGATTCCAGATCTGAATAAAATCCAATTGTTTCTAAATGTTGGTTTGGGATATGATTTAACTTTATCTAAAGGTCTTTCAATACAACCAGAATTGATGTATAATATGGCTTTGCTTAATGTTTCTTCAGTATCTTGGAAAGCAAATCATTTTTCAATGAATGCAGCTATTAAACTCAATATTTATCCTCCAAAAGTTATTAAATATATTAGAGATACTGTATCTATTAGAGATACTACTATAATTGAAGTAGCAGGTTTGAAAGAAACTTCAATTAAATTATTAGATAAAAAAACAACAAAGTCTTCTGAAGAATTTCCAGATGTAGTAATGGAAAAATATGTTATTAAAGAAAAATATGAAAAATCACAAGCTAAAATATTAAACATTTCAACTAGTTTGGAATATTATGCAATCAATAATGATGGTACAAAACAAAATATTCCTACATTGATAATTGAGGAAACTGAGGTTGCTGAAAGTTTCCCTCTTTTACCTTATATTTTCTATGGTCAAGGTATAAGTGATATCTCTAAAGTAAAATTAAATTTACTTACAACTGAACAAACAAAGGATTTCAATTTATCTTCTTTGAAATGGAACACCTTGGATATTTATTCTGAAATGCTTAATATTATTGCATTTAGAATGAATCAAAACATGACTTCTAAAATTACAGTAACTGGATGTAATAGTAATTTTGGATTAGAAGCATCGAACACAAATTTATCATTAGCTAGAGCTGAAGAAATAAAAAAATATTTGACTGATGTTTGGAAAATAGAAAGTGATAGAATAAGTATTAAAAAACAAAATTTACCTTCCAATGCTGGAAGGTCTGAAGATATTAGGCTTCAAGAGGAATACCAAAGGGCAGAGATAACCTCAAATAATATAGAAATTATTAGACCAATTGAACTTAAAGAGATTAGTAGGTCATCCAATCCTCCATTAGTTACAATTGAACCAAATGTCAAATCTGATGCAGGTGAGTATAAATGGCAGTTAGCTCTTAGTCAAGATGGAAAGGAAATTCGCTCATTAAGTGGAGCTAATTCTACTAGCAACCTTGATTGGAAAGTACTTGATGAACCAACTCCTAAATTGGAGACACCACTTTCAATTGATTTAAATGCTACTGATAAATATGGTAATCAAAATTCAACTCAAAAATCAATTTTGATTAAGCAATTAACTATTAAAAAGAAAAGAGAAGTTTTAAAAGATGATAAAAAAATAGAGAAATATGCATTAATAGTTTTTGATGTAGATAAAGCTGAACTAACTGATTTGCATAGAACTATATTGAAAGAAGTTAAATCAAAGATAGCACCAAATTCAAATGTAACTATTGCAGGCTATACGGATATTACTGGTACTACAGAATACAATCAAAATTTGGCTTCAAGGAGAACTATTGAAGTACAAAAATTTCTAGGAACTAATAATGCAACATTGCAAGCAATTGGTAGCACAGAATTACTTTATGATAATTCTACTCCACAAGGTAGAAGTTATTGCCGAACTGTAAAAATAACAGTTGAAACACCAATTAAATAAGATTTTAAAAAAAAAATTGTAACCTTTTGACTGTTTGTTGTGTCTATACATATATAAACAAATGCAAAACAAAATATTATTTGTAAAATGGATTTTGAAAAGCTAAATAACAACAATCAAAATTTCGAAATTATCGAAAATATTGAGGCACTTAAAAAGGGCAGTGCTGAAGCTTTCCATTTTTTATATCAAAAATATAATAAGAATGTATATAGATTTTGTGTTAGGATGCTCAATGATGAGGATTTGGCACAAGATGCATTTCAAGAAACTTTTCTAAAGGTTTTTGAAAATAGAACAAACATTAAAGGTAATAATTTTGCTGCATGGTTATATACAATAGCTCGCCATATATGTTTTAATATATTGAGACAAAGAAAAGATTTTAAAAATTTCGATGAGTTTGATGATAATTTAAATCCATCTAGCTATTCTGATGAAACTAGTAATGATGACTTTGGTATTAAGATAGCAGTAGATCAAGCAATTGCTGCTTTGCCTGTAAATCTTAGAGAAGTAATATTATTAAGAGAGTATGAAGAATGTTCATATAATGAAATTGCTCACATTGTTGGAATAGATATTTCTTTGGCAAAAGTAAGAGTGTTTCGAGCTAGAGTATTACTTAAAAAAATGTTAAATTCGATTGCAAAAGAGATAAATGAATCTAGATAAATTAATATCAAAATACATTGATGGCGAACTTAGTATTAAGGAAGATTTAATATTAAGAGACCTTATCGCAAATGATAAAGATGCTAAAGCTGCTTTTGATTCGGATATTAACTTACATTATCTATTACAAAATGATGCGAAATCAATTGCAGTACCTAGCAAATTTAATGGCTTCAATGATTTTCTTTTCAAAAATCAAATAGAAGAAAACAATTTATTAGATATTAATTTTAATTTGAGAAGTTTATTAATTGCTGATAAATTATCTATAGATTTGCCTAAAAAATTAGAAACGCAAACTGAAGATTTAGTATTAGATAAGATATACAATTCAAATTTGATTAATTCTGATTTTGAACTCTCTAAAAAATTAAAAGAAGATGCAAGTAGTATAGTTCTTCCTTTAAAACTTGAATCTGAAACCGAAGATTTAGTCTTAATGAATATTTTACAAGCCAATCCTTTAGTAAGCAAAATCACAAGTAACAATATAGAAAAATTTAATTATAGGTACATTTCAATTGCAGCAAGCTTGCTTTTGTTCTTTTCTTTTAATTTTATAAGTGATAGTTTGAAAATTTCATTCAACCAAACTGCTAGTGAAAAAATAGCTTCAAAAGAAGTTAATTTTAATGGAAATAGTAAAGCAAATAGTAATAATAACTTAACTAGAAAATCAAACTTTGTTAGAACTAATGAAAACAAACCATTATTAAATGATTCTGAATTTGAAATATCTCAAATAACAGATAATTCTGAAGCTCCATTGAATGAAATTTTAGCTATTAATAATAGTCCTAATAATAATATTTCTTTAAATGAATTGGAACAAAATAATAATTTGATTTTAAATAATAATGAAATAAAAAGTGATTTGCCTAAAGAAAATTTAAATTTGAAATCACAAGAAAAAGAGAATAAATCTAATATTGCAACTAATCAAAATATTAATAGCATTGTAAATAATCCAATATTAAATTCAAATAATTTTAATATACCAATATCACCAGCTGTAATTAAAGATATTGAAATGACTACAACTTTTGGAGCAAGCCAATTTAATGATCAGTTTGAAAATATCAAAAACTTAAGTTCTCAAAAATATGCTCAAAGTATTGCTTATTTTCTTGATGAAAATCAAAAATTTGGAATTGAAATTGGTTTTAATGAATTTAATTACTTAGCACATACTATTATCAAAGTACCTATAACTGGTTTGGGCAATGATAAAGGTGGTTCTAAAATTTTGCAACCAGTTGGTGGTGATGATAGGTTTATAAATGTTGATGTAGATGCAAACAGAAACACAAGTTCTTTTTGGGGTTCAATGTTTTATGAAAGAAATTTATTTGATGTTAAGGACATAAATTTCACTACTAGAGTTGGCTTTGGTACTTCAATGAATGGTGTATTAGCTTATAATAGATTTTCTGCTAGATATAAAATCTTTGATTTAGTTTATTTAACTGCTGGAATTGAAGGTGCAATTAGCACTTTGGAATTGCCAGAAATAAAAAATCCAACTGATAAAATGAATAAATCTTTAACTTTGTTGTACGGATTTCAAATAAAATTCTAAAATGTTAGCTATTTGTTGAGAATTTTTTATACACAAAAATTTATAATACTTTAAATAACCAAAAAAACTTCTTATATTTGAGATTAGGTACTAATTTATTTTGAGATAATTTCGGAGGGCTTCATGAAATTGTTACGTTTTTCATCTTTTTGGGTAGCATTATTAATCACTATGGGTTCAATTAATGCTTCTGAAATAGATATTTTACAACAAAAAGTTATTTTGAATGGTACAAATACATATAAATGTGTTGGTACAACTTCTAAGAAACAAAAAGGGAATAGTATTCAAGCTATGAACTTTGTTGTTATGGATTCAATTGCAAATAGTTTGACTTATATGAATGATAAGCAATCGCCTTTAATATGGGATGCAGCTCATAACTATATGGTTACTATCAAACGTGGTTCTCACGAAGTATCAGAGGCTGACTACAATTCAACCAATTCTAAAAACAATCTCTTTATACGTACATCAACTGACTTAGGAGACAATTGGGCTCCTTCAAAATTAGTCTATGATAAAGACTTTTGGAAATTTGGTGAAGCAAGATTTCCTTCAATTGCTTTAACTTTTGAAAATAACAAACCATTTTTTTATATGACATTTGCTTTAATTGTTGAATTGCAAAGTGCTTGGAAAGGATGGGGTAATGGTGTATATGGTGATTTGGGTGGTGCCGATGGTGCTGCTTGGATGAGTAGTGAAAAATTTACTTCCAATAAGAAAAACTATAATTGGGGACAATTTTATTATGCAACTGGTGGAGCACCTGCATATTCTATGTCTGATTCTCGTTTGTTTGGCTGGCAAAATGATGGTAAAATTAATATTTTTGCTACTGGTATGGTAACCCCAAATCCTGTTGGAGATTTAACTGATAATGGTAATTTTGCATTTAGAAAAATAGTTGATTTAGATGATGCTACTAGCAAATATGTAATTCCACCAGCTTGGAAAAGTACAAATTTCGGTAAAGTTGATACTGTTGTTTCTCGACCTAATGAAATGATTAATTTGAAAAAAGATGCTTCTGGCAAAGTTTATTTTGGAGTTTTTGGTAATTTCACTGGTCCAAAAACTGATTCTCTAAGAAACGAATGTGGCATTTCAACTTCAACAGATAATGGTGATACTTGGACTGATTTTGAGATATTCCCATTTCAAGTCATTAGAGATTTTGCTGCAACATTAAATTTAGATCCTAAACAAGTTTCTTTGGGATTTGATTCTAAAGATTTAGTAGTTTTCGATAATGGTGATTATAGTTATGTTGCTGTTCTAACTGAAGTTGGAAAATCATTTCCAGAAACTAAAAGATTTCTTTTAGAATTATACAAAGAAAATGGTACTTTTGGTGTAAGAAAAATTACTGCTGATATACCTCAAACTACTGTTCCTTTTACTGATGCATCGGATGCTCAAGCTGGAAATGCAAAAGACTACGAAGTTCAAGCTTCTCGATCTGCCGATGGCAAATATTTACTAGCCAAATGGGTGCAATTAGATGGAATGGAATTCCCAGACTCAACGCATTTTACTTTTACTGGTTCTGATATTTTCTGCTCTTTAAGAGATAGAGGTGCCAATCAATGGACTAAACCTTCAAATATAACAAATAGTGATGGAACAAAATCAGGTATTTTTAAAGGTGTTTGGATTCCTGATGTATTGCCTAACGATAAAAAGAAAATTACTATTTTTAATTGCCAAACTGTTGGTGACTTCTCAATTGCAAATCAAAGAAAATATCTTTCTAGACAATATGTAATGGTTGGGCATTTTGATGCTGATGCTTTTAGTGATGTAAATGATGAAACTATTCTTGAAAACAAATTAAGTTTATATCCAAATCCTTCAAATGATAAATCTACTATTTCATTTAATCTTAATGAATCTGCAATTTTGAATTTGACTATTACAGATATTACTGGTAGTATTGTGTTTGCTCAAAATGGAATTTCAGGGCAATCTGGTATAAATGCAATATATATAGATACAAAAAAATTAGAAAATGGAGTTTACTTTGTAAATCTAAACTCAGCAAAAATTAAATTGACACAAAAATTAAATATTATAAAATAAAATAGGTAAACTCTAGGAGAATTTATGAAGAGAATTTTTTCTATATTACTTTGGATTGGATTATTCATTATACCATTTACGGCAGATGCTGGGATATTTGGTATTTTGAAAGGAAAAATAAAAGATACTGATGGAAAACCATTGCCAGGTGCAGTTGTTAGAGTGCAGGGTACAAATAGAGGATCTAATGCAAAAGTTGATGGTAGTTATCAAATTGCACAATTAACTTCTGGTAAATATGAAATACAAGTTACATTTGCATCAAAAGATACAATGAAACTTAGTGTTACTATAAGTGCAGATAGAACTACAGAACAAGATATTGTAATGGGTGAAAAAACCGTAAGAACAATTTTTGTTGAAACTAAACATTTTGATAATACTTCAACTGGTTCAGGTGGTGAATATAGATCAGGTGATATTACCTCACAAGCTGGTGGTAGCGTTAGTGGAATTATAGCATCATCTCCGGGAATTGTAGCTGGTGGTAGTGGTTTTGAAATAAGAGGTGCTAGAGCAAGCGAATCATCTAATAGACTTGATGGAGTAGATATAGGAAATGCATTCTCAGGTGGTTTAGGTTCAACTGGAACTGCATACTATCCATCAGCATCAGGTTTTGCAACTGAAGCTATACAAGTTTTAACAGGTGGGTTTGGTGCAGAATATGGTGAAGCAACTGGAGGTATTACAAATTCAGTTATTAAAACTGGTAAAATAGATAAGTTTGAAGGGTTTTTATATTACAATACTGATTTACCTTCTTTAAATGGTTCTCAAGCAAGTGGACTTAAAGTTGAAAAACAAAATACTGATATTAAAGCAATTGAAACTGGACCTGGAGCTAAGTTGCAAGGAAAAGGGGTAAATAACATTGAATATGGTTTTGGTGGATATATACCCGGTGTTAAAGGTATGACTTTTTATTTGAGTGGTGTTAATAAAACAGAACAAACAAGAAATGCAAGTTATAAAATATTTGATCCACTTGGAAATAATCTTGGTCAAATAGCTAATGGTGGGGCTTGGATTAAATCAATTACCTCTAGATTAAAATATTCTATAAATGATGATATTGACTTAGTTATAGGTGCAAATTTAGGCTTAACATGTCTTGAAAATAGCTCTTGGGGGGCTGGTTATATGCAAATCAACAGGGAATTATTAATGGAGTATCTAATGGTATTACTGAAAGTTTTGCTAAGCAAGCAGTTCAAAACGAAGTAGCAAATAGCTATTTCGCTAGAATCAATCATAGATTAGATGATGAAAATAATTATGAAATAAAATTCTCATATACTGTTAATAATAGAGAAGTAGGAAGAAGAGTTGGGTCTGATGGTCCAAGCTATTTTAAAGGTTTTAAGATCTATCAACCAGAAGACAAAATTGGTGCCTTACCTACTGGAAAAGTTGAAAATAAAAAAAATGGTGCAATAGATATTTATGAAGCATTTTATGGTGAAAGTACTTATTATGCAGATAGTTTGACTAAAGATCCAGTTCGTGGATTACCAATAAGAAATCCACTTTCTGGTTATTATGAAGGTGTAACAATATCTAATGGTACTAATAATGCCTATGGAATTGAAAATCAATTTGTATCTCATGGAAATGGTGGAGGTTTTGAGTTTCAAGAAGGAACAGTTTTACAACTTGATGGTTTTTATGAAAAGACTATTAATCAATCTGAATTTAAACATTTAATTAAAACTGGTTTTGAAGCAAGAACCTATGAAATGCATAGATATTTGAATGGTAATCCAGAAAATTCCGCTCCAACTGCTTATGACATTTATTCTAGCAATAGAGGTGGAAATACATCTATTACTGCTTCTCAAGCTGTAGTTGATCTTACTTCTAAACCAAAAACTCCTTTCCGTGGAAGTGTTTATATTCAAGATCAACTTTCTTCAAAAAATAGTAGTATTGTTTTCACTCCCGGATTGAGAGTAGATTATTTTAATGCTAATGATAATTATAGAATTAATAATGATAGATTTTACTCAATTGAAGAGACTCAGTTTTTTGCAAAAGCAACTGCAAAAGTATATATTGCTCCAAGAATGAATGTTACTTATCCTGTAACTCAAACTTCAAACATTTTAATAAATTATGGCGTTTATTATAAAATGCCTGAATTGATAAGTTTGTATGACAATTCAAATACAACTATTTTATATGGAGCTACAACAGTTGGTAATCCAAATATGAAAGCTCAAAAAACAAATCAATATAATTTACAATATAAAAATCTACTTACTCAAGATTTTGTATTTACAGCTAGTGTATATTATAATGATATTTTTAACCAATTAGGTGCAGCTTATGTACCAGCTGTTCCTCAACCTTATTTTATAACTGCTATTACTGAATATGGTAATAATAAAGGTGTTGAATTAGAAATCAGAAAATTC
>JAPLFM010000219.1:27072-38346 GCA_026390675.1 Candidatus Kapaibacterium sp.
GATAATTTTGGGTTTAGACTAAATTATACATTAGCTTTTGCTAATGGTACTGCTTCATCTCCTACTTCTAATGTTGGGGCAGTCAGAGATCCATTTACTGGTCAGTATGCAATTCCTTTAGCCGAATCTCCACTTTCAAGAGATGTAAGACATAGAATTAATTATACTTTGAATTTGTATTCGCAAGATGGAGAAGGTCCAAATATAGCTGGCACTCATCCACTTGAAAATATGCAACTAAATATTTCAGGTGGTTTTGCTTCAGGTAGCCCATATACTAAGTTTTTAGTTGGTAGTAGTGTTGCAGCAGGTTCAATTAATGGAGAAAGAAATCCTTCAACTTTGTCTTCAAATATTAGATTAGCAAAAACTTTTTTATTAAAAGATGTTTTGGGAGATATGGCTGCTGCATCTACATTTGATATTTATGTTGATGTATTTAATTGGATGAACTTTACTTCTTATACTTCTGTTAATCCAGCTACTGGAAACCCAATTGATAATGGGGTAACATTACATCAACAAATTGGTTCTTTTATTGCAACACCTTATTATAAAGAAGGTACTCCCGGAATAACTGAATCTTTAGCTTCTGGACAGTATGACACCTATGGACAAAGATTTTACAATGCAAATAGTGATTTTGACAAAAATGGAGTATTAACTTTGGCAGAAAGATATACAAGTTATTTGAAATATGTTGAAGATGTATTAAGCTTTAAAGGAAGATATCAAGCACCAAGACAAGTGTCTATTGGTTTATTGTTTAGATTTTAACTAAAATTGAAAATATTTAAAAATTTAAGGTTATTAAAATGTTTATTAAAAAAAGTATAAGGCTTTTAACTTTTTTATTGATTGGTTTAACTGCAATAGTTAGCATTAGTAATGCTAATATTGCAAAGAAATCAAAAGAAAAAGAAAACGAAGTACAAAGAACTTCAAGTGGAGTATTTGATCTTCAACAAAATACTGTTAGTAATATTCAATTTTATACTACTAACTATGGTATATTTGGATTGAATGTTGCAAGAGGTGATGGAGGTGGCTACTGGCCCCGAGGTTCTAGAAATCAATATATTTTTGGTGGTGGTTATTGGTTTGGAGCTGAAAAGTTCAGACCTATGACTCCAGCCGATAGTGGTATTAGAAAATTAAGTAAGTATGTTTCTATTTCATACAATCCTAATAATGCTCGTTCTTGGCTGGTACCTGGTAGAGTTGATACAAATGTATTGGTAAATAAAGTTGATAGAAATGAAACTAAAAAATATAGGACATATTTTTCAACTGATTTTTCTCCAAGTGATGGTACTCCATTTAATTTGGCAGATGGACCTAACTGGCCAGTTTGGTCTATTGGTGGTGTAGAAGATACACTTAAAAGAAATAGATATTTTGGATTTTATGTAGATGATCCTGAAGAAAGAAATTTAAAAACTACTCCAAGAGGTCCTTCGTTTATTTCTGGAGAAGATATTTTTTCTACTTACCACGATGGTGATTTGACTTATTATGATGGTGGTAAATCTTTAAGAGAATCTCAAGGTTATCCATTACATGTTCAAACTGAGCAAATGATTTATTCTTGGGGATTTGGAGATTATCAAAATTTTATATTTATTAGATATGATATTATAAATAGATCTAAAGATACTTTATATAATTGCTGGCTTGCACCAATTATGGATGTTGATATTGCTCGTGCTCCCGGTACTGCTGTTGGTGCTCAAAATGATAGAGTTAGATATTATAATCAAGATACTACTTTAAATATGGCGTATCAATGGTCGAATAATGAATTAGGCGAAGCAAATAATGGTTTTGGTTATTTAGGGTTTGATTTCCTTGAAAGTCCAGCTGTAATTAGACATTATGAATATGATCCAGTTACTAATCAACAAGTTGAGGTTATAAAACCTGATTCAAGATTTGTTAGAAAAGATAGAAAAACATATCCAATTAATGAGCAATTAGGTTTGGTTACTTTTAGAAACTGGTCAATTGCTGATGACAAACTTTTAGATTTGGATAGATATCTATATATTTCAAGTGGTGTTAGAGATGATGATACCGGTCCTGGTGATAAAAGATATATGATGGGTACTGGTCCTTATCACTTAAGACCAGGTGATACATCAAAAGTAGTTGTAGGTATTATTATTGCAAATGCTAGTAAAGGTAAAGATCCTGATGGTAGTCCTGAAGATACAAAAGGATTAGCAACATTAGATAGGTTTGCCCAAACTGTTTATGATAATAATTTCCAAGCACCAAAGCCTCCAGATAGATCTAAAATAATAGGTGTTACAGCTATGAACCATGGTGTAACAATCAAATGGGATGCTGCTGCTGAGCTGACAGTTGATGATTACGAAGGTGGATTGGACTTTATGGGTTATAGAATATATAGAGCAAGAAGAAGTGATTTGGATACTTTTTATTTTGATAATGTTGCTGGAACTTCAGCATATCCAAAAGGTGTAGGTCCTTTAGGATGGAAACAAATTGCTCAATTCAATTTGCCAGAACCATTTCAAAAATCAACTACAAGATCTATTCCAGTACAAAATGCAACTGCTTACCCATTCTTAGATTCTATGAGTTTGGTAGGAGCTTATACAGATGGTACTGGTAAAGTAATTGACACTATGACAATTAGAGTTATGAAAATTGGTCAAGGATTTATAATGGTTCCTGATTCTGTTCGTTTGAAATTTTACAACAATTTACTTCCAAGAATTATTGCAATTGATACAAGTTCGTTTAGAGGTGATGGTAATGTACCTTGGGCACCATACTACTTAAGTTTGTTAAAAGGACAAAATTTCCCAGTTACCTATGACCCTAAATTTAAAACTACATTGTTTGATTCAATTTGTGTTGGTAATATAAGACTTAATAAAGCCTTAGTTCCATACAATCCACTTTATTTCAAACGACAAACTATTAAAACTGATGCTGCTACTTTAACAAAAGCTCAAGGTGCTGTAGTACCAGGGATTTTTCATCCAATTTATCTAAGAACAGATAGATTAAAATCAAAAGTAGATCCTACTAAAGATTCAATATTATCAATTGCTAAAAATCCAAAAGATACAACAAAATTTGATACAGTTTTTGCTACAATTATTAGAACTGTTGAAGATTCAAGAGTGGATTCGGTTTACTTTATGAATTCAGTTAAATACGTTGGCAATGAAATAGTTATTGATGTTTTATATCCAAGACCATTAAGCCAACAAATGAATGATTTGGCTCACTATAAAGAAATAAGTGAAACAATGATATCTATGATTCAAAATGGTTCTGCTAAATTAGATTTTCCTGATTTTGAACAATCATATAAAGCAAGACAAGAAATAATTGGTCCATATATGGATAAAATTACCAATGGCAGAAGTTTCTTTGATATTGGTGATGATGATAAAAATGGGGTAGTTGATATTTTTGAAGATGTTACAAAATCTGAGAGAATGGTAAATGGTATTCCTTATTATTATAAAGTTTTAGCTTATGATTTGGGATATCCTAATCAACAAACTCCAATCAAACTTAATGACGCTCAAATTGGTTTACCTAATTTAGCTACAGTTTTCCCTCAAGCTGCTAGTGCTGGTAATGATTTGAAATTTGAAATAATAGCTGAAGATAAAGCAAAGCTTGGTGGATTATCTAATTTTAATTTCTTTGCAGTTGATGAAGATAGAGCTTTACAAAATTTTGCAGGTGATACCTTAGAATTAAGTTTCGAACCAGATTGGAGTTTAACTAATTACGAAAGCACATTAAATAAAGGTGAAAGAATTGATTATGGATCATACTATAGAAATATTTCATTAGTTAATTTAAGTAAAAAGAAACAAGTATTATTTAATAGCACTTTTGCTTTTGAACAAAACCCTTGTGCAACTACTTCAAATGATATTTTATCAGATAATACTGCAAGTATTGTTCAAACTGCACAAGAATATACAGATGAAGAACACGTTGACCCTAAAACAGGTTTGCCTTATAAAATTACTTTAGGTATGAAAAATAATAGAACTAAAATTCCTAAGTCTGGTAAATTCACAACTGGTAATTTTAACGAAAGTGATTATTGTTACACAAAAGGAATGCTAGCTCCTGCTTATGGTGCTTTAGGTTTTAGTTTCGATTTCAATTTAATTCAAGAAGCTGGTATGTTCAGACCGGATTCTTTAATGTTAATTGATTACAAAGTATCAACCAATGCTAGCACAAGAGTTAACTTTATTGATGATGCTTATAATAATAAAACTAAAGTAATGAATGTTCAATATTTAGATCAAGTTTCAGGTAGACTTGGTTGGTTCCAACCAGCACCTGCTACACAATTTCCAATTGGTGCTGTTGGTAATAGATTTAGTTTTCCTGTTGCTTATGGCTTGAACAATGGTCCTGGTGAATATTTAGTTGAATTCCTACCGGGTGACATTCTACCAATGAAATTAAGCTGGGGATCTGTTCCTGCAGTTGGATCTCCAAATACAAAAGAAGCTGATTTTGATGTAGAATATCTAAATGTTAAAATTACTAATATAAAGAAAAATGAAGTTGTTAATTCAAGTGGTACAAAATTAACTGTTGAATATCCTGGTGATATTCCTCACGTTATGCTTGATACTGCTCCAAGACAAGATTATGGCAGTAATGCTATAAATACAAATAATGAGTATTTCCCTCATCCTTTAAATATTTCATATTTAGCTGGTGATGGCAAACACCCTGATTGGACTGGAAAAACACCAAATGATTATATAGGTAAATATAACCTAACATCTTATGCTTGGGTAAATGCAAGAAGAAAAATTACTGCATTGAATGCAAACCAAATGTTTGGAAGACCTGCAGTAGGGGACTTAAGATATAAACAACTTTCTTACTCTGGTAGCCAAGGAAAATATTTGAAATCTACAAGAGCAAAAGGTGATACTTCATTAGTTGATTTTGTTAATATAATAAATATTGGTGGTGTTCAATATGCTTTAGATTATGCAAACATAAGAAGAACAGTTGGACCTGATAAAAAATGGGATGCTGATGACAGTTATGTTATGGGTGAAGATTTTAAAGTTGGTGATAAGATATTGTTAAAATCAACTGGAGGACCTTTTGGACTTCCTACACCAGGTGCTAAAGTTAGAGTAGTTGTAAGTGGTGGCAAACCTGCTGATGGTAAATATTCCAATTCAATGTTGGATAATATATCAATTGCACCTAATCCTTATTTTATAACTCACGATGCTCAAAGATCAGCTTATGATGCTAAAATATATTTTTCTAAATTGCCTAATAAATGTACAATAGAAATATTCACTTTAACAGGTGATTTGGTACAAACTATTAACCATGATGATGCTAATTCGACTGGTGAAAAAGTAGGAATGGATATTTGGGATTTGATTACTAAAAATAAACAAAGAGTTCAAAGTCAAACTTTGCTTGCAATTATTAAAACACCTGATGGAAGCGAAACTATTAAAAAGTTCTCATTAGTAGTTGGTGGTTTCCAATTATTAGATCAATAAATAATATAATTTTCTGATTTGCTTTGCATTTGTAAAGCAAATCAGATTTTTTAAAATCGAAAATGGAGTTAAATATGAATAAAATAATAAAAAGTTTCGCTAAATTTTGCTTAATGTTTTCATTTATGTCGTATATTGCTTTTTCAGCTGATAAGGACTTTTTAATTGGTTCGTCATCTGGGGAAAGCTTTAAAAAAGTAGGTGCGGCAGGAGCTCAATTTTTGAAAATTGGAGTTGGTGGAAGAGGTTCTGCTATGGCAGGAGCAAATAGTGCAGCAGCAAATGATTTATCAGCATTGTTTTATAATCCTGCTGGAATTTATCAAATAGAAGGCACTCAAGCTATGTTTTCTTATACAAAATGGTTTGGTGGTTTCACACATAATTTTGCAGCTATTTGTGTGCCTTTAGGTACTCAATTTAAGTTAGCAGCTAGTATGACTAATCTTACAAGTGGTGATATTGAAATTACAACATTAAACAGACCAGAAGGTACTGGTGCTTATTATTCTATAAATGATGTTGCAATTGGACTAACTTTCGCAGGTAAATTGACCGAGCAGTTTACTTTTGGTTTAACAGCCAAATATGTTTCAAATGCTTTCTATAATGTTGCAAGTACTGGTTTTGGAGTAGATGTTGGTACTCAATATGATACTGGTATTGAAGGAATAAAATTAGGCTTTTCACTTCATAACTTAGGTTCAGAAATGAAGTATTCTGGTCAATCATTAGATATCATTACTAGATTAAATAATAACTTAAATAATGCTTCTAATCAGGCTTCATTATTGAGTTATGCATACACTATGCCAATTACTTTTAGAGCTGGAATTTCTGGTGATTTGTTGAAAATGGATAATTCTAAGTTGATTGGAGCATTTGATTTTGCAACACTTTCTGATACTCCTGAGCAATATGCAATGGGTTTAGAGTGGGAATATGATAATTTATTATTTGTTCGTGGTGGCTATGTAATAGGACATGATCAATTTGGTGCTGCTGGAGGTATTGGTTTAAAGTATAATAGTAATGGAATTGATTCTCGATTAGATTACTCAATTAACCCTACTTCAAGTTTTGGTTTAGTTAACAGACTGAATTTTATTATAGGTTTTAATTAATTTACTAAATAAAAACTATTTAGTGCCGTTAAGTATATATTCTTAACGGCATTTTTTTTATTATGCAAAAACATCTAATATTACTACTCATATTATGCTTTAGTTTAGCAAATAGTCAGATAAAGCAATCAAAGGCTAAATTTGATTTTGCTTGTTTTCCTATTTCAAAAGATAGTTTTAGTCTTGAGCTTTATTTTCAAGTTTCAAGTAAAGATATAAAATACTATCCAATTGAAAACCAAAAATACAAGGCAATTTTGGACTTTGAATTTATAATTTTAAATTTAAAAGACTCAACTTCTGAAAAAATTAATTGGAAATTTGAAACCCTTAATAATATTGAAAGTTTAAACAAAGATTTACAAGTTATTGGAATTAAAAAATTCAAATTACTTTCAAATGTTAATTATAGATTTGATTTAGTAATGCAAAACGATAGTACAAATCTATATAATTCTAGCTTTAATGTAAATAAAAGAGTAGATTTGAATTCTAAAGTATATTTAAGTGATATTGAATTTGCTCATTTAATTAGAGAAGAAAATCAATCAAATTCAAATCAATTTCTAGATATTTACAAAAAGAACGGCTTTATTATTTTGCCAAATTCCACTGCTGAAATGTATGGCAATGATATTGATATTAATTTGTATTTTGAAATAAATGATTTAGACACCAATTCAAATAAGTATAATTTGAAATACGAAATTTTAAATGGAATTAACAAATCATTAAATTCATTTGAGTTTGAATTAACTAAATCTTCAAAACATAAAACATTCGAAGTTAGAACTATTCCTTTGTTTGATTTAACTACAGGTATTTATAACCTTAAAAATACCGTTTATTTTAATAATTCTTTGGATAGTGTTTTAATTTTTAAAAAATTTTATTATTTAAATCCTCAAACTACTCCTAAATTAGAGGCAAATTTTAGAGAAAGTCAGGCTTTTGAAGAAAGTTTGTTTACTTCATATTCAGATAATAAAATTAATTTAGAATTTGAAATGACTAAACCAATATTGACTGAATTTGAAATAGATGAATTTTCAAGGTTGTCAACATTAAAAGCAAAACAAAGAGCATTATTTAGATTTTGGAAGTTTAGAGATTCAGATACTAGTACTGCTAAAAATGAAATGTATATTGAGTATCATCAAAGGTTAGAATACATTGATAATCAATTTACTTACGGTAGAAAAAACGAAGCATATAAAACTGATAGAGGTAGAATTATTTTGAAATATGGAATGCCGACTCAAAGAAATAGATATACTTCAACATCAGAAAAAGTTGCATGTGAGGAATGGTTTTTTGATGCAACAAATGGTGGTATTTATTTTTATTTTGTAGATAGATCTGGAAATAATCTTTTTGAGTTAGTTCATTCAAATGCAAAAAATGAACCTAGAGATTTTAATTGGGTTCAAAATTACAATCCTAATATTGATACTGATAGTTCAAGCAGATTTAAAGATCCCAACGATTTTAAAAAATAATGAAAGAAAATTTTAAACAATATTCAGTTTTTTTAATTTTAAAAACATTTGGAATTATTTCAAATTTGTTAGGAACTAATCTTGGTATTAGATTTGGAAAAATTGTTGGAAATGTTTTTAGAATAGCTAGTAAAAAAAGATTTAATATAACTTTAGATAACTTATCTTTAGCATTTCCAAATTTATTAAAAAATGAAATTGAAGAAATTGCAATAAAATCTTATCACAATTTAGGTATAACATTTGTTGAAGTTGTTCAAATGAAAAATTGGAATAAAGATTTTATCAAACAAAAGATTCACTTTGAAAATATAGAAATTATTGAGAAAGCAATTCAAAAAGGTAAAGGAGTCATTTTTCTTTCCGGTCATTATTCAAATTGGGAATTATTAGCTTTTTCAGCTGGTATTTATATTGAAAATGATATTAACGTAGTCATTCTTAATCAAAGTAGTAAATACATTGATAAATATTTGAATGAGATTAGAACTAAAGAAGGTAATCGAGTTATATCAATGGATAGAGCTGCTCGCCAAATTGTAAGTATTTTAAGTAAAGGCGAGATTATAGCTTTACTTGTTGATCAAAGTGCAACTGAAAACAAAGATATTTTTGTTGATTTTTTCAATAGACCTGCATCAACTTACGAAGCTCCTGCATCATTAGCTTTGAAATTCAATTCCACTATTATTATGGGTTTGTCTGTTAGAGATCAATATTATAATTATAATGTTAAATTGATAGAGATTGACCATTCAGACCTTCAAAATAATAAAGAGGGGATATTAGAACTTACTAAAAGGCATGTGAAAGTACTTGAAGATCAAATAAGAGAAAGACCTGATCTCTGGAGTTGGCAACACAAACGTTGGAAACATAATCCACCAAGTAATGAACTTTAAAAAAAGTATATTTGATTTTAATAATTTTCTAATTATTAATACTGCGTTTATTGGAGACGTAGCTCTATCTGTATATATAGCAAATGAAATTAAAGTTAAACATCCAAATTCAAATATTTCTTTTTTGACTACCCCTAATTCTTCTAGTTTGTTGAAACCAATCAAAGCTATTGATTCAATTTTGATTTATAATAAAAAAAATGAAGGGAAAAGTTTATCATCAATTAAAACAAAAGCAGATATGTTGTCTAAATTAGGCATTAATTGCATTATAAACCCTCACCAGTCATTTAGAACTTCATTGCTAACACATTATGTCAAATCTGAATATAAAATCGGCTACAAGTCTGCATCTTTAAATTTCGTTTATAATTGTAAAATTGAATATAAAAAAAATAGACATTCAATTTTTAGAAATTTAGAATTGTTAAAAGGTTTTAAAGAATTTAATAATATTTCTGAATATAGCAAAGTTGAATTAAATTTTAATGATACTGATTTAGAATTAGTAGATAACATACTTCTTCAAAATGGAGTTTCAGATTTGAATAGGGTAGTAGCAATAGCACCTGCTTCAGCTTGGAAAACAAAAGAATGGAATGAATCTCATTTTATAGACTTGTGTAAAAAATTGAAAGAAAAAAACTATGAAATAGTTGTAATAGGAAGTAAATTAGATTTTGAAAAATGTCAAAGAATTTCATATGAAACATTTTCTTCAAATTTATCTGGTAAATTAGATTTGGATCAAACTTTGATTTTATTAAGCAATTCAAAATTATTAATTTCAAATGATAGCTCACCAGTTCACCTTGCAGGAATAGTTAATACACCTACAATTGAAATATTTGGTCCTACAAGTCCAATTTTTGGATTTGGACCATCTAGTGATAAGTTTAAAATAATAGAAAATAATAATTTAATATGCCGACCTTGTAATATACATGGTGAGAACATTTGTCCATTAGGCACTCACGAATGTATGACTTCTCTAAGTCCTGATGATATAATGAAAGAAATTGAAAATATTATTTAATTTTTGTTTAAATTAAACAATTCTTTAAAATTTAATACATTTGTATAATGTATTAAAGCTACAAATATTAAACTAGAAAAAGGAATGTAAATTAGAAAGCTAAATTTGAAATCATAAACATTCTTAATAAGAACAACGCTGAAAGACAACAGCCCCAAAATAAAAATTCTGAAGAAAAGTGGTAAGTAGGTTTGAACTTTACTTCTTATAATAAAATATATATGTATAATTAATGTTACAATTTCATTAGCAATAAATGAATAAGCCATAGCATATACACCATATTTTGGAATAAAGCAAAATCCAATTACTATGTTGCAAATTGAACCAAATCCAACTGCTTTCATTGTATCACGCTCTCTATTCCAAGCAATTAATGGAGTTGAATATGTAACATTTAAGTAAATCATTATTAGTGGAAGACATAATATTTTTAATACTTGAGTAGATTCTAAAAATTGAGAACCCCAAAGAATTTCTATAAATTTATCGGCATAAAAGTAATTTGTAAGTGCAACAAAAACACCAAAAATAAAAGTAACAGAAGCATACTTTTTAAGAATTTCATTTTTACTTGCAAGTTCTATTGCATTTGAAAATTTAGCATAGAATGATTGTTGGAAAATATAGCTTGGTACCAATGAAAGAGTCATAAATTTATAAGCTGCAGCAAAAATAGCAATATCTTTTAGGTAAGTTGTACTTCGAGTATTTTCAATTATTAAATTACCAATATTTTGATTTACAGCTACAAAAAGAAAAGCTAATGTAATAGGTGATGTTTCTTTTAAAAACTTTTTAGTAAATTCAAAATCGAAACTAAATCTAATTCTATGATATTTCCTTTGATAATATATCCATAGCCAAACTGAATTAATAAATATTGCACCACTCATTATTGAAGCAGATAATATTATATCTTTTTCATTTTGAACTAAAGAAATAATCCCAAATAATGTTAGAGTGCTTGTAATAACTAGTCTTATTGCAATAATCTTCATGTTTTCAAGAGCAATAAATATCCAATTGAGTAACCCAGCAAGTGAAAATATATTCAAACAGGTAATTAAAACTACTATTTTTATTTCTAAAGTTTTGTTGCTTTGTAAGATATAAAATGAAATTATAATATAAAGTATTAAAGCAATTAAGAGTCTTATT
>JAPLFM010000219.1:38388-40674 GCA_026390675.1 Candidatus Kapaibacterium sp.
AAAGCTTTCCATTTTTTCTTTGTTCCTAGCAATTTCTCTTGTACCTACGCTATCAAAACCAATCTGTAAAGCCATAAAACAAAAGTTGGCAATAGATTGTCCTAAAGTAATACTTCCTATCCCTATTGTGCCAATATGATGAGCTAAATAAGCTAAATAAAAATACATCATCAGTTTGTTTATAAATTCTGCTGATGAAAGTGATAATATATTCTGAAAAAGTTTGGATTTGTGTAGCATATACAAAAATAAAAAAAACAATGTGATTTAAAGCTACCACATTGTTCTTTTGTGAAAAATATCTAATTATTTTACTTACTCAATTCAAAAAAAACTTTTGCTTCTTCATCTTTAATTGGCATAACAGATAGTCTTGTATGTTTGATTAAAGGTACGTTCTGTAAATCATTATGACTTTTAATTTGAGCTAAACCAACTGCTGATTTAAATTCTTTGTCAATTTTTATTTCAATTGAAAGCCAATTAATATTATCAGTTGTTGGGTCTTGAAAAGCTTCTTTTATTACTTTAGCTGTACCAATTATAGCTTTATCAGAATTACTGTGATAGAAAAAAAGAATGTCATTCTTTTTCATTTCTCTAATATTATTCCTAGCTTGATAATTCCTTACTCCATCCCAAGTAGTTGATTTATCAATTTTTAATTGAAGCCAACCATAAGTTTCAGGATCTGATTTAATAAGCCAATAAGCCATTTATTTAGCCAAAGATTCTTTAATTACACTTTCAATCGAAGGTTTAAGATTAGAAGCATACCTTAAATTAAAAGTATCCATAATAGAATAAACTGGCATACCAGCTTTTACTCTAAAAAAAGCAGGTAATTCATTTAGTTTCCAACTAGCCGATTTAAAAGGAGTATTATCTTCAGCAGTACTCATAGCATAAATAACTAAATTACTATCTGCTATTCCAGCTTCCCTCATCACTCTATAGAAATTTGGGAATCGCTTAGTTGTACCAACACATCCACAAGATGGTTTTACAAATAAATAAAATTTATCAGTTGAAAGATTAAATCCAGCTTTAATTTGTTTTACTATTGCCGAATCTGGAGCATAAGCTGCAACTTCATTATCAAACCAGGCAAATCCAGGTTCTTTTTTCAAACCTTCAATTGTTACTTGTTTACCATCTGAAGTGACATTTGCATTTTCACATGCATTGAATATAAATAATGAAATCAATGCTAAAATGAAAAGTTTGTAGTTGGTTCTCATATAATTCTAATTAATTAATAAACTATTTAAACAATAAACATTTAAATGGTAATTTTGTTACAAAATATACTAAAATATAATTATATTATTTTAGTTAATAAATCATCTAAAAGAAATGGTAATATGCCTAAAAATAGTATTCCAAAAGTCGCCAAATAAAGAGCAATGTTTGCACTTCCAGCTTCACCTTCAAGCTCCACAACAGGTTCTTTAAAATACATATAAACAATAAGACCAATATAAAAATAAACAGAAATAATAGATGAAATTACCGCAACAATAACAAGCCAAACAAATCCAGCTTGAATTGCCGAAGCAAATATCATATATTTCCCAAAGAATCCAGCCATAGGAGGTATTCCAGCTAAAGACAACATAAATATAGTCATCATTGCAGCTAAAGCAGGATGTTTTTTACTTAATCCAGCATAATCACTCAATTCCAAATTTTTATCTGTGTCTTTTTCTAAAACAGAAAGTACTACAAAAGCACCAATTTGCATTAACATATAAGCAGAAGAATAAAATACAATACCTTTCCAACCGTTTGAATTATTAGCAACAATTCCCATTAACAAGTAACCAGCATGAGCAACAGATGAATAAGCTAACATTCTTTTAATGTTCTTTTGAACTAAAGCTGTAATATTTCCTATTAACATAGTTAGTGCAGATATTATTGCAATTACTAATTGAGCTTTTTGAGTCATTAGTAAAGTTTGTGCATCGTGGATACCATAAGGCATCAATGATCTAGCTACTATTATAAATGCTATCATGGCAGCTGCTTTACCAGCAGTACTCATAAAAGCAGTTACAACAGTTGGTGATCCTGAATAAACATCAGGTGCCCATTGATGAAATGGAAAAGCAGCTGCTTTAAAGCTTAAACCAATTAAAATCATTGCAAATCCCAAAGTTAAGTAATTTTGGGAATTTATGTTTCCATTTACAATTTTAGCTGATATTATTGTTAAATCCATGGAGCCTGTTGCTCCATAAATCATAGCCATACCATACAATAAAAATCCTGTTGCAAAAGAAC
>JAPLFM010000219.1:40696-47989 GCA_026390675.1 Candidatus Kapaibacterium sp.
AAAAGTATTTTAAAGATGCTTCAATGGATTTAATAGTATGTCTAAAATATCCAGCTAATATGTAGAATGTTATTGACATTATTTCAATACCAATAAAAAGAGCAAGTAAATGATTTGAATGAGAAATAATTATCATTCCACTTACAGCATAGATTATTAAATTGTAGAACTCATTTGTTTCCCAATTTGCTCTTTTGAAATAAGGTCGAGCAGAAAACAAAGTCATTATACCAGCCAAACAAAAAACTAAATCTAAATAAGCGGAGTATCTACCAAAACTAATCATTCCACGTGATATTGTGGTTGATGGATTTAATTGTGCTAAAGTTTCATGGCTTACATTGATTGTTAGTGAAGCTAAAAAACCAGTTACAAATAAACTAAAAATAGCAAACCAAAACCCTAATTTATGATTATTATTAGATGCTGCATCTATTACAATTGATACAACACAAAAAATTCCTATTGCTATAATTGGGGAAGCAAGAAAAAATTCTAATCCCATAATTCTCTACCTAATCTTCTTTTACTTAATTTTTAATTATAATTATTTTTTTTCTAAAGTCGGCATTTTATATATTTCAGCCTTCATTACTTTATTTACTAATGCTCTTGATGAATTTTCTGAAAAAGACATAAATGTTTTTGGATAAACACCAATCCAAACAATAAAAATCACAAGTGGTATCAGCATAAAGTATTCATTTTTAGTTAAATCTTTCAAATTATGATTTGCAACATTATCATTTGTGCCATACATAACTCTTTGAAACATCCAAAGTAAATATACTGCTGCGAAAATAACTCCTGATGCAGCAAATATAGAATATGCAAAAGAATGTAATACTGGTGACATAAACGCACCGATTAAAGTTAAATATTCTCCAACAAAACCATTTAAACCTGGAAGTCCAACTGAAGCAAACATTGCAATTGCAAAAAACACTGTAAATATTGGCATTACTTTAGCAATACCTCCATATTCTGATATTTCTCTTGTATGCCTTCTTTCATACAATACACCTACACACAAGAAAAGCATACCAGTTGATAAACCATGGCTTACCATTTGAATAATTGCACCTTGCATACCTTCTGCTGTCATTGAGAATATCCCAAGTACAACAAAACCTAAGTGACTAACAGATGAATATGCAACTAATCTCTTAATATCAGTTTGAACCATAGCTACCAAAGCACCATATATGATACCAATGACAGCTAAAGTTGAAATAACACCTGCATACTCTATTGAAGCATTTGGAAAGAGTTCAATATTAAATCTAATCAATCCATAAGTTCCCATTTTCAAAAGCACTGCTGCTAAAATTACAGAGCCTGGAGTTGGTGCTTCAGTGTGAGCATCTGGTAACCAAGTATGCAATGGGAATAATGGTACTTTAATACAAAAAGATAATGCAAATGCTAAGAAAAGCCATCTTGAAGTATCTAAATCAATTTTACTTGCATATTCTTTAAGCACTAAAAAGTTTGAAGTAAATCCATGTCCTATTCCTTGAGCTTTCAATATACCACCTACGTGATAACCAAGCCAAACAATAGCTACTAACATAAAAAGAGAACCAACAACTGTAAATAGAAAGAATTTTACTGTAGCATATATTCTATTCTTTCTACCCCAAATACCAATAATGAAATACATTGGAATAAGAATAAGTTCCCAAAAGATATAAAATAAAAACAAATCTAATGAGACAAAAACTCCAATCATACCAAATTGCAATAGTAATAGCATAAAGTAATATTCTTTTTCCTTTTTATGAATTGAATCATAAGAAGAAAGTATTGCAATTGGAGTAATAAATGTTGATAGCAAAACCAAAAGAAAAGACATGCCATCAATACCAATTCTGAATCCTGCATCAAGTGATGGAATCCAAGAATGGTCAAAAACTAATTGAAATCCGGGATTAGCCGAATTAAAATTAGGGATTAAAAAAAGCGAGATTACAAATGTAATAATTGAAATTACTAACGAGTAACCTTTGATTGCTTTAATATTTTCTCTATTAAAAAATAATAAAGAAAGCGAACCAACTAATGGTAAAAATAGAACTAATAATAAAATTGACATTGTTTTAAATTGTATTATTTACAATAAATTGAATTACTTAAAAACCATAAACGCAATAATAAAGACTATACCTACAAGCATTAATAATGCATAGTTTTGAACTACACCAGATTGAATTTTTCTAGTTTGCTCACCGATGTTATTTGTTAATTGTGCAGACCCATTAACTATTCCATCAATAATTTTAACATCAAAGAATTTCCAAAGTAACTTTTGAGAAGCATCAAAAATTGGATTTACAAAACCAATATAATATAGATTATCTAAATACCATTTGTGATCTAAAATTTTGTAACTAAAAGAAAAATTCTTTACTAATCTCTTTGGAGTTGTCCAATTTGAGTTTGAATAGAATTTCTTAGCTAACAAAATAGACCCTATTGCAACTACAGTTGAGAAAATCATTAATAAGTACTCAGAAGTATGAACTGCTCCACCTTCTCCACGACCAATAATTTTAATTGCATCTTCAAAAACTGGATCTAACCAATGTTCAAATACATTTGGTATAACACCCATTCCAAGTGCATGTGGAACTCCTAAAAATCCACCTAAAGCTGAAGCAATAGCTAAAACTATCAAAGGAAAAGTCATTGTAGCAGGTGATTCATGTGGATGAACGTGGTGATGGTCAAATCGTTCTTTTCCTAAGAATGTTAAATAAAACATTCTAAACATATAAAAAGCAGTAAATAAAGCTGCTAAAGCCAAAGTACCCCATAATACAATATTTCCATCAGAATATGCTTTCCATAAGATTTCATCTTTTGAAAAGAACCCGCTAAATGGAGGGATACCTGAAATTGCTAAAGTTCCAATCAAAAAAGTAAAATAAGTAATAGGCATATACTTTTTCAAGCCACCCATTTTTTTGATATTTTGCTCGTGGTGCATACCATGAATTACAGAACCAGCTCCAAGGAATAATAAACCTTTGAAGAAAGCATGTGTCATAACGTGGAAAACGCCTGCACCAAATGCGCCAACTCCAAGAGCAGTAAACATAAAACCTAATTGACTAACTGTCGAATATGCTAAAACTTTTTTAATGTCATTTTGAACTAAACCAATAGATGCTGCAAGTAAAGCTGTTGCTGCACCAATAGCAGCCACAACCGAAAGTGCAGTTGGTGATAAAGCAAATATTACTGAATTTCTACTTATTAAAAATATACCAGCTGTTACCATGGTTGCTGCGTGGATTAAAGATGAAACTGGAGTTGGACCTGCCATAGCGTCTGGCAACCAACCTGATAAAGGAATTTGAGCAGATTTACCAGTACAACCTAAAAAAATTAATAATGCGATTGCTGTTATTAAGCCTCCGCCTGCTAAAGTACCAGAGCTTGCAACTAATGTTTCTTTAATTAGTTGATAATCCAATGTACCAAAGTTAAGATAAATTAAAAACATTGCTAAAAGCAAACCAAGATCGCCAATTCTATTCATAATGAAAGCTTTATTAGCTGCATCACCAGTCCAAGTTATTCTATATCCCGGGAACTTTTTGTCATACCAAAAACCAATTAATAAATAGGAAGCTAATCCTACTCCTTCCCAACCTAAAAATGTTACTAAGAAATTTGCACCTAATACTAGATTAAGCATCATAAAAATGAAAAGATTCAAATATGCAAAAAATCTAAAGAAACTTTTGTCGCCATGCATATATCCTATTGAAAAAATATGAATAAGCGAACCAATTCCAGTAATAATCATTGTAAATAAAATAGATAACTGATCTACTTGGTAAGCAAGATTTATTTTGAAATTACCTGCTTCTATCCAAGTAAACAAATTTACAATAACTGGCTTTTCTGGAGTATGGTTTAGCATTGACATAAATATGCTAACTGCAATTATAAAACTAATACCTACTGTTGATGTAGCTATTGTTCCAATTAGTTTCTCATTTTTGATCTTGCTACCAAATAAGCCTAATATTAGAAAGCCTAATAATGGCAAAAATGGAATAAATTTTACTAACTCATACATCGATTTTTACCCGAATTCTTGTTTTTAATTATGTTAGTTTAAAATTACTTGATTTTTGAAATTTTAAAGAAGGCAAAATACAAAACAATGATTCATTAAACAACACAAATATTACGAATATTTAACCATTTTAATCGTTTCTGTTAGAAAATTGATTTTTTTCGGTTATTTTTGTGTTTTAAATTTAATACAATCATTATGAAACAAAAAAAATTTCAAAATATTAGCTTCGAAAATACAATTTTAAATAATACTGAAACAATTTCTCCGCAAGTTCAAGAAGTAATTGAAGAAATTGTTGATGACAATATAGGCACTGCTTGTAAAGTTATTTTATTTAATGATGAGTGGCATTCTTTTGATGAAGTAATAAATCAAATTCTAAAGGCTGTAAAGTGTTCCGATAAAAAAGCTGAAGAATTAACTTGGGAAGTTCATTCTAAAGGTAAAGCTTGTGTTTATGATGGTGATATGAATGAATGTTTGAAAGTAAGTGCAATTTTAGAAGAAATTAGTTTGCATACTCAAATAGAATATTAAGTGAAATTGTTGTCCAAAAGTTTTTCAAAATCATCTAATGAGCTTGTTTGTTTTTTTTCATGCAAATCATCTACTAAATTGTTTCTGTCTTCAGCTGTTAGAATGTCCTCAATATTTACACTAGCAATTTTAGGTCTTTGTTTCAACTTCTTCATATCAAATTCTAAAGGCTCTTCTATTTCTTTATTATATATTTCTGTCAAATCAAATTTTTCATTTTCTTCTGCAAAATCAAATTTTATAAAAGTTCTCTCACCACATTGACAAATAACTTCAATAGATTCAACTTCTCCGTGTTGATCTCTATTTACAATAACTGAAGCTGGTGTTTCTTTGGTTTTGTCTAAATAAGGATCATCAGCAATTTCAACTTTTTCACCTCTACTTGAAACATAATCAGATGGTAGCCTGTTAGAGCTTGGTATTTTATTATTAAGACCAGATATTTTAGGTAAAATCAAGTAATCAGAAAAATGTTTGTGAAGTTCATCTGGCTTAATATTAACTGATTCTGCATCAGGTGCAATTTTAGATGCAAAAAGTCTATCTTTTCTAGATTCATCTTTGTAATTTAGTATCTGTTCTAAATCAGATTCACTAATAAAGGCTTTTTTATTTGGTTTTTTGTCTAGTTTGCTTTCATTAAAATCAGCAGCAAATGGGTCAGTTATTTCATCTTCTCTATTTACAACATCATCTGCATTAAATTCAAATGCAAATGGATTATCATCATCAGTAAATTTGTCAAATTCTAAATCCATAAAATTACCTATTTAGAAATAGTTTTAATTTTGAAAACATTACATATAGCTTGGGCAATATTATCCAATGATACAATTTCATCCACCACATTGGCTTTTATTGCAGAACTTGGCATCCCATAAGCTATGCAAGTAGTTGGGTCTTGAGCTATTACATATCCACCCAATTTGCTCAAATCCGAAAGTAAATTTGTACCATCAGAGCCCATACCAGTCATTATTACTCCTAATACTCCTTTACCATAAGCTTGAATAGCTGATTCGAGTAAGACATTAAAAGAAGGTTCGTATATTTCAGCTTCTGGTTTAATATTATTAACAACTATCTTGCCAAATCGATTTACTCTCATTTGCATACCACCCGGAGCAATATAAACCATACCTTGAATTAATCTATCACCATCTTTTGCTTCCTCTACCTTCAATTCAGAAAGTGAATCTAATCTGTTTGCTAAAGATTTAGTAAACATAGGTGGCATGTGTTGGACTATTAATATTGGAACTGGAAAACTTTTAGATAAATACGGAATTACATGTTGAAGTGTTATTGGTCCACCAGTAGAAATACCAATACAAATTATTTTAATGTCATTAGGATTTGGTTTGTTTTTACTTCCAATAGTACGACTTATAAAAGGAGACTTTTTTGCTTCATTTAAGTTTATACTCGGTTTATTAGTTAAATCATTATTTCTAGGACTAGTAAGTGAAAATGAAGTATTTCGCTTTTGGTTATTTTTATTTTCCTTTCCTATTTTAGTTACTTTATCAACTATTTCACTTTTCATACCTTGAACTTCAGAAAATGCTGGTTTTTTAGCAATAAAATCAACAGCACCCAAACTCAATGCTTCAATTGTTGAATCTGCTCCTTCTTTGGTTAACGTACTAATCATAATTACTGGAGTTGGAATTTCCTTCATAATAATCTTGAGTGCTTCAAGACCATTCATCTCAGGCATTTCTATGTCCATTGTAATTACATCAGGTTTTAACTCTTTTGCTTTTTGAACTGCTTCTCTTCCATTACTTGCAGTTCCTACAACTTCAGTTTCTTCATTTGTTAAAAATTTACTTATTGCTGTTCTTAAAAATGATGAATCATCTACAACTAATACTCTTATTTTATCTGCCATAATTATAGTTTAAATTTAAAAAAAAAGTGTCAAAAAATATTATGACACTTATTAGGAACAAGATAAGGGAAATATTAATATACTTTTTGATATTTATTTAAAACTACTGCATCTTTAATAATTGTAGCAATATCTACAATCATAATTACTCTACCATCACCTAAAATAGTTGAGCCAGCAATTGCATGAATACTTCCTAAATACTCACCTAAAGATTTTATTACAATTTCTTGCTGACCAAGTAATTCATCTACTACCAATCCAACTCTTTGAATACCTAAAGCTACTATTACAACATATTTGTTCTCTAATGTTGTATCTAAAATAGGTAAATTCAAAGCTTTGTCTAATCTAATTACAGGAAAAACTTGATTTCTAATATTAATAACTTCTTGTTGGTTAACAGTTTTAATAATCTCATCGCTAACAGAAACTACTTCTTCAACAGAATTTAATGGAATTGCATAGCTTTCATTGTGAACTTTAACTAGTAAACCTTGAATAATTGCTAAAGTTAAAGGTAATTTGATTATAAAAGTGGAGCCTTTGCCTAAAGTAGAATCAATCTCTACAAAGCCTTTTAAGTTCTGAATATTTGTTTTGACTACATCCATTCCAACTCCTCTACCAGAGACACTTGAAACTTTAACAGCCATTGAAAAACCAGGAAGAAAAATCAATTGATAAGCTTCATTATCTGACATTGAATTAGCCATTTCTTCAGATATTATACCTCTTTCTAAAGCTTTAGCTTTTAGTTTTGCTG
>JAPLFM010000219.1:48111-66455 GCA_026390675.1 Candidatus Kapaibacterium sp.
TTTGCTGGATCCATACCAGCACCATCATCAGAAATTCTTAATACAATATGGTTCCCTTCTTGTTCTGCATCCAATGTAATTGTTCCAATTACAGGTTTACCATTATTCTTTCTTACTTCAGGTGATTCAATCCCATGATCACAAGAATTTCGAATCATGTGGACTAAAGGATCATTTAATTCTTCTATTATGCCTCTATCTATCTCAGTTTCTTCACCCTTTACAACCAACTGTATTTGTTTCTGAGAAGCTTTAGCCAAATCTCTTACAATTCGTGGAGCTTTTTGATAAAGTTTACCAATTTGCACCATACGCATTTTCATTACAGCTGTTTGAATTTCAGAAGTAACAAAATCTAATTGAGCAGCATTTTCAATTAAATCTTTTAATATTTCTTTATTTTCAATTTGATAAGTTAATTGATCAGTAATTTGGCTTAATCTATTTCTACCAAGTACTAATTCTCCACTCAAATCCATTAGAATTTCAACTCTATTAACATCAACTCTTATTGTTTCTTGATGTCCATTACCTTTAGCACCAGCTTTATTAGGGTCATTTTCAGAGTTAGAAGCTAATGGAGTAGCGATTGAATTAGAAACAATAGGGGATTCTATTGGCTTTGAGTTTGATTCAACTTTTGGAGTAATGTTTTGAGTTTCAGCAGTTGAAACTTCATTAGAAAAATTAGCATTCATTTCAGCAAATGCTTCTTGAATTAACGCAAGTTCATCTTCTGAAAAATCTTCATTTCCTGAAATAATTTCTTTACTATTTAAAACCTCATCTAAAGCATTTTTTCCTTTTTTAGTCTTTTTGGATTTTTTAGTTTCTGCTTCAGAAGTTACTTCTACAATAGTAACAGAGCTTTTACCATCTCTAAGTAATATGATTTTAGCTATTGTTTCTGAATAATCAACTGGAGAGGTATCTAAATTCTGTATTTTTTCTAATAGTTTTTCAATCCAATCAGTTACATCTAGCAACACATCAATAATATCTTGATTAATTGTTAATTCACTTTTTCGCAACTTGTTAAGTAAATCTTCAGCTTCGTGAGTAATACCTGAAATGTCAGTAAACCCCATAAAAGATGAAGTACCTTTAACTGTATGGAAACTTCTAAAAATTCTATTAATCAAATCCAAGTCATCTGGAGTTGATTCAATTGTCATTAAATCTTGAGAAAGGCTTTCTAAAAGTTCTTGAGATTCTACCAAAAAACTTTCAAAAATTTCAGCCATTTCAGGGTCTGTAAATGGATTTGCCATAATATTTATTCTTAATTAATTTATTTTACCAAATAAAGCATCTATATCATCTTGAGAAAACGCATCAGTATCATCACCTTCAGAAGTTAAATTAGCTAATTTAGATTCAAAATCTTCTTGGTGATTGATTGAAATTTCAACTTTAGAAGCATCTTCTACAATATTGTTTGTAGATTGATTTGGATTATTTGCAAACATAGCATCAATATCAAAATCTTCATCATCATTTTTTTCTATATTTGCAACTTCTGTTTCAACAACTTGAGTTTCTATAACTTTTTCAGTAACATTGTTTGAACTATTTGCAAACATAGCATCAATATCAAAATCTTCATCATCATCTTCATCTACATTTGCAACTAATGTTTCAACAATTTTTGATTCTATAACATTATCGACACTTTTGTCTGAATTATTAGCAAACATAGCATCTATATCAAAATTTTCATCATCGTCAACTTCATTTACAACTTGAGTTTCAATAACTAATTTATTATTACTTTCATTTGAAACATTAGATTCATTTTCTAAATGTTGTTTTATTAATTCATCTACATTTTCTTGCCTAGCCGATTCTCTATTCAAGCTTTCTACTGCTATCGGATCAAAAGCAATATCTCTATGCATCTTTGTAACATTAATATGCTCTTCATAACCATGGTTTTTATTATCACCACTAACAAGTGTAGTCAAATCAGAAGATTGAAAATGAGTTAATATCCCACTAAGTTTGCTTTGAACAGTAATCAACATGTGATTAACTGCTGCAAGTTGTTGTGAAGTTATATCTTGAACTTGCAATGACATCATAATTGAATTTGAATCATTTCTAATACTTTCTAAAATATCAGAATTGTTCCTAATAATTTCTTTATTTGCTACACCAGAATTCTTTAAAGTATTTATTGAGGAACCAAGTTGTGGTAAAATAGCTTTCAAATTACTATTTTGATCTATTGCTTTATAAAGAATATCAAGTAATTTAATTGCATTGCCAAGATGTTTGTCATTATTGCCAGAAATATTTGCCACGTTTTCTGCAATAATATCCACTTTAAATAACAAACCATCAACAATATCCATAATCTCAGTTGTAGCAAGTTCATTTGCTTCATTTACTTTGCTTAATTGCTCTGAAGCTCCTGGCATTTTCTTGATGTTTTCAGCAACAGATTTATTAATGTCATCAAGTAAAGGTTGAATATCTCTAACAAATACAAATATTTCTTCAATAAATGGAATAACTCTTTGACCAATCGTAAAAAGAGCTCTAAGTTCGTCTGCTTTTTGTAGCAAAACTGCAATATCTTTATCTTTCATTTCTTAATTTCCAGTTTTTATTTATTTAATGCTGCTAAAACTGCATCCATTTTTTCTTTTAGAATTTGTGGAGTAAATGGTTTAACCACATAATTGTTTACTCTAGCTTTAAGTGCTTCAATTATATCAGCTTTAAGCCCTCTAGTAGTAACCATCAAAATTGGTAAAGTGCTAATTCCTTCTGTCGATCTAATATGCTTTGTTAATTCCAAACCACTCATATTAGGCATATTCCAATCTGTAATTACAAAATCTACAGTGTGCTCTTTAAGTTGCTCTACAGCTTCAGCACCATCTCCTGCCTCAACTACTTCGGTATAGCCAAAACCCTTAAGGGCATTTACTACAATTCTACGCATAGTAGGGGAGTCATCTACAACTAAAAATTTCATTATTAATTCCTTATACTATTTTAATTCTTATGATAAATATTTTGCAACTTCAAATTTTATTTTTACGGCATTAAATGGCTTCATTAAGTAGGAATTTGCTCCCGAACGCAGCCCTTCATTAATATCAAATTCACTAGATAATGAACTTAAAACTATAATTGGCAAATCCTTATATGTTGAATTCGCTCTTACATTTTTTATTAATTCATAGCCATCCATATTAGGCATATTTAAATCTGTAATCAATAAATCAATGTTGTTTTGAGCAAGTTTTTCTAATGCAATTACTCCATCTTCAGCAGCAATAATATTAAAATCCAATACTTTTAATGATAATGAAACTATTTTTCTGATTGATGAAGAATCATCTACTACTAATATATTTTTTGCCATTTTTAACTCTTTTTATATACCATTGCCTTGTCCAAATGAACAAGTTTAAAAGACTTATTTATGCTGTGCAATGATTCTGAATAACCAATAAATAAGCAACTACCACTACTCAATGCATCAAACAAATAAGAAACTACTTTTTGTTTTGATGGTTGATCGAAATATATTAATACATTACAACAGAAAATAACATTGAAATTTTTCATTGTATGCATTGCATAACTATCATATAAGTTCATTTGTGAAAACTTAACCATGTTTCTAATTTCATCTTTTAAAGTATAATTAGTCCCAGCGATTGTAAAATATTTTTGTAATAAATGTTTTGGAATATTTCTAACTGCATATTCTCTATAAACACCTTTTTTAGCTGACTCAATTACATCTGTATTAATATCAGTTGCATAAATTTGAAAGTCAATATTAGGGAAAAGTGGTTTCAATCTTTCTTTAACTATTATTGCTAAAGTATAAGCCTCTTCTCCTGAAGAAGATGCTGCAGACCAAATTTTAAATACTTTGGTACCAACCAATTTCATTTGAGCGATAATTTCGGGAACTATTACTTTTTCAAAGCCTTCGAATTGTTGTTCTGCTCTAAAAAAATATGTTTCATTAATAGTTATTGCAATAAATAACTGATTTAACTCTTCTCTATTCAAAGAGGAACTACTAATTAATGTTAAATATTCTTCAAATGATTTTAATTTTAGAATACTCATTCTTTTAGCAATTCTACCTTCAAGTAGGTATTTTTTAGAATCAGCATAGTATATACCACTAAGTTTATATATAGCATCTCTTAGTTTATCAAAAGTTGTATCACTCATTGCTAAGTTGTCAATTTTTGAAGGGCTAAAACTTACAGCAGGCTTTGCAATGCTAGCCTCTGGTCTCGAAAACTTAAATTTAAATAAATCACTGCTCATTTACATTTCCAATTTAAATAGCATATTACTATTGTATTACAATACCTTTTCTTGACAAATTTTCTAAAGCAATTGAAGTAGATTCAGTATCTAAAGAATCAAAAAAGTCATAAACATCATTACAAGCAGATGTATTAATTTCAAACAATTCTTTAAAAACTGATTCAATTATAAATGGCTTTCTGTATTCATCCAAGTCATCCCAAATATAAGATATATGTGATATAGTGTCTATAATACCTTCCAAAGAAAGTATATTTGCAAAAAATTCTTTAAAAAACTTTTCAATCAAATCATTGTTACAATAATTAAATAAATTAAAATAAATAACATGTAACATAATTGGTAGTCTTGTTAGATAATTCAAATTTGTAAGTATTCTTATATCTTCTTCATTATAATTGTTACCCAATGCAACCAATGCTGATAATTTAATTTCGTCATCATCATCATTTAATAATGAATGAGCAATTTGTTTAAATTCATGAGAAGTGTTTATTTCAAAATCATTTCTTTGTGAAATCGCTACATAAGCTTTTAATATATTACCTTTTAACGAATCTTTTATATTAATAAGAATTACTTCAAGTTTTTCACAAAGTTCTTTACTAGTTCCAAATTGTGCTAAGGCTTCTATACAAAGTGTTCTAATAAATTCATCATCAATCTCGTTAAATTTATTTAAAAGAAAAGCTTCAGCTTCTTCCCCACCAATTCTTCCTAATGATTCAATTATTGTACTTTGAGTATATTCACTTTCATTATAAAGTTCAATAAATTTGCTAACAATACTTTTGTCTTCCAAACAACCTAAAGTTTCAATAGCTGATAGAACAACATTTTCATTTTCATCATAAAGTAATGTATAAACTAGATTAAAATCTTCTAAAAAACCAATTTGTCCAATTAAATCACAAGAAAATTTACGAACATCTGGATCTGAGTTTTGTAATTCAATTAAAAGATAATTTAATGAAGCATTTCCTAATTTGATAATAAGATCACCAACTAAATTTCTCAAATTTATATTATTACTGCTAATTAACGGAGTGATTTTTTGAGCAATTTTGTCTCTAAATTCTTCAGGGGCATTTACTAATCCAAAAGATGCAACTTCAGATAATGTAACTTCATTACTTTGCAAAGAGGTTATTAAAAAAGCAATTATTTCTTCATCGTAAAGATTGTTATTTATGATGTTTTCAATTAAAGTTCTATTCTGTATTATATCATTCATTTTTTTGCTTATTTAAAAATCAAGAAATTATTTTACCTGAGATATTTATACCTAATTGTTCTATTCTATATCTTAATTTTGCTCTGGAAATTCCAAGAAGTTTTGATGCTTGTATTTGATTACCATTAGTAATAGTTAAAGTCTGCATTATTAAATCTTTAGTAACATCTCCTAATGAAACTCCAGTTTTAGCAATTACCAATAAATGATTGCCATCTTTTATTTCCATTGTATTAGGAGTTGTTGCAGTACTCTTAACTATTTCTCTTGTTCCAGACCCTCTTAAATAGTCTAATGATTCTTGAGAAATAATATCTGCACTCTCTAATAGTACAACTCTTTCTAAAATATTTGTCAGTTCTCTAATATTACCTTTCCAAGGATAATTCAAGAGTATTTCAACAGCTTCTTTTGTAAATCCAGTTATGTTTTTACTAAATTTTTTGTTGAATTTATTTACAAAAGCCGTTGCTAACATAATTATATCGTTTCCTCTATCTCTCAAAGGAGGCAATTCAATTGTAGCAACATTTAATCTATAATATAAATCTTCTCTAAATCTACCCTCTTCAACAAGCTTCATTAAGTCTCTATTTGTAGCAGCAATTACTCTTACATCAACAGATATTTCCTTAGTACCACCCAATCTAAAAAATTTCCTTTCTTGCAAAACTCTTAATAGTTTTACTTGAAGTTCCATACTAAGTTCACCAACTTCATCTAATAGGATAGTACCATGGTTGGATTGCTCAAATCTTCCTTGTTTGATCTTTTCAGTCGCACCTGTAAATGCACCTCTTTCATATCCAAAAAATTCATTCTCTGCAAGTTCTCTTGGAATAGCACCACAATTGATACTTATAAATGGTCCTTTTTTTCTAGATGAGTTCTCATGTATAAACCTTGCCATCAATTCTTTACCAGTTCCTGATTCACCTAAAATCAAAACTGTTGTATCTTCAGCTTTTGAAAATATTTTTGCCATTTCCATACCACGTCTCATTCCTTCTGATGAGCCTAGTATTTCCGAAGGTCTTTCTTCTTTTAATTGTTCGGAAAGTATTTCAACTTGCCTACGCATATCGTAATTTGACAAAGCTCTTTCAACTGAAACTTCAAGTTGTTCCAAATCTAATGGTTTCACAATGAAATCTTCTGCACCAAGTTTCATTGCTCTTACAGCCATTTTAATATCTGAAAATGCTGTCATCATAATTACAGGCATTGTGTAGCCTTGCTTGCGAATTTCTTCAAGAATATCTAAGCCGTTTGCATGGCCTAAAAATATATCCAAAAGTATAAGCTCTGGGCTTATACTTGAAATCTCATCTTGTGCTATAAGTGCATCAGTAAAGGTTTCAACCCTTGTATACTTTTCTGAAAGTATGTTTTTGATTGTTGAGTTTACTAATGGATCGTCTTCAATAACTACTATTGTATAATTCTGCTTTTCTGACATAAAACTTTTAAAAGATATATTTGTTCAAAAATGACCAATTTCATAAAGAAATATAAGAAAAAAATAACTAACTTCAATAACAAAAAACTTATTTTGGTTAATTATCTGCAATTTTGTAGAAAATGGCGTTAAAAAATAATTAATATGAATAGTTTAAAGTTTAAAAACAAAAATCAGGAAAAATCATTTCCAACATATATGTCTATGATATCACTAGCTTTACTGAATCCTTTATCATTCATTGCAAAAACTCTAAACATCCATTCACCAACTGGTGCAGAAAAATTTATTTTTGTTGAAGGAGTCATTGCTACTTCTTCCCATTTATCTGATTCCAGATTTTCTTCAAAAGGTGCCATTTCAAGTTTGTAAAAATTAGCATCAGATGAAGAGTCCCACCAAAATTCTTTAGTTGGTGCAAAATATTGCAAACCTAATACTACTTTAGGTGCTATTGTTTTTTTTAGATTTGTATCTTCCATAATTCAATTTTAATAGTATTTTATAAAATTTAATGTCTAATCGCTTTTTAAACCATTGCTTTAATTGTATTCCACATCTCGAATTTTAAATTTTCAGTGTTCAAATGTGTTGCAGCTGAAATAAAAAATGGAGATATAGGAGAATCAAATTTTAATCTTTTGAGTTGGCTCATTCTTGTTTTGTCTATTAAATCACATTTGCTAAAGCATATCATTTGGGTTTTAAACTTCATTTCTGGATTGAATTTAATTAATTCATTAAATAAAATCTTGTAATCTTTTTTAGGATTAGCACTTGTACTATCTAACATAAATAGAAGAAGTCTTGTTCGTTCTACGTGCCTTAAAAATTGGATACCTAAACCTTTACCCTCAGATGCTCCTTCTATCAATCCTGGTATGTCAGCAACAACATAACTTTCAGTTTCACCAATTTTTACAATGCCTAAATTAGGAATCAAAGTTGTAAAATGATAATCTGCTATTTTGGGTTTAGCCGCAGAAATTACTGAAATTAATGTAGATTTCCCAACATTTGGATATCCAACCAAACCTACATCAGCTAATAATTTTAATTCTAAAACTAATTCAAGTTCTTGACCTTCTCTTCCATCTTGAGAAAATCTAGGTGCTTGTCTTGTTGAAGTTGCAAATTGTGCATTACCTCTGCCACCAATCCCTCCTTCAAAAAGCACAACTTTTAGATTGTCTTTATCTAAATCTGCTAATACTTCACCAGTTTCTTTGTTTTTAACTACAGTGCCTGCTGGAACTTTTATTAATACATCTTTTCCACCACGACCTGTTTTCATCCCACCCATACCTTTTTTACCATCTTCAGCAATAAATTTACTGTTAAATCTGAAGTTTAACAAAGTGCTGATTTGAGGATAAACTTCAAATATAACATCACCACCTTTACCACCATTTCCTCCATTAGGACCACCCAAAGGATAAAACTTTTCTTTACGAAAACAGATTCCACCCTTACCGCCATGTCCTGACTTAACAAATATCTTAACTATGTCTATAAATTTCATTCTTTCCAGTCTTTTGTTGTTTTATTTTAAAACGCTTTTATTTAGCTTATTCAATTTAGAATATTATTATTGTATTTTTAAACATCGTTTATTTTTGAAATATCATCTAAAAGAGATCCAATTTCATCAATATCTTCTGCTGATTTTTCATTGTTCATATTTTTTAGAACTAAAGTAGCTTCATCAATTATATTCATCTTCACACTTTCTATTTCATCTTCTATTTTAACATCCAATTTTTCTTCGATTTCATCTAATAGTACTTCCTCTATTAATGAGGATTCCTCAGAAGTTAAATCAACATTTTCTTTTTCAAGTACTTTAATCATTTCATTATTGTTCAAATCAATAACTTCTTTACTATCAATATCATTTAATATTAGATTAAATTCACTCAACAGCTCATTATCTAATATAGTTTCACTTTCTATTTCTTCTTTTAATTCTTTTTTGGATTCTAATAAAGATTCAAATTCGTTAAAATCTAAGTCAGTAATTTGGTCATCTTCGCTAATTGTAAATTTGTCTATATCAACAAATGTATTCTTTTCATCTAGTTCAACCTCTTCAATTTCACTATAATCATCTAGTTCATCTTCAGCATCAAGCAAATCAAAAACTTCAAATTCTTTAATTATTACATCATCACCATTATCAATAAATGAATTTGGAATATTATTAGATCCTTCAATATTAGATTCAATACTATCTAAAATTGAATCAAAATCTTCATCAACTGATTCGATAGTTACTTCAAAACTATCAACATCAGAAACTGAATCATATTCAGAGCTTTCAGTATCATCTAAATTTAAATCAAAAACACTTTCAGATTCATCTTCCATTTCACCAGCTTCTGTTGCTTCAATCATTTGAATTATAAATTGATGCAAGACTTCTCTGTTTATAAATTTAAACTCTGGGTTAGTATATTTTCTTTGCAAAGCACTTACAATAGGATTAATACTCTTATCATCAAAAAATATTAACAATGATTCTGAAGGAACTAATTGATTTTGATTTTCATTATCTAATATATTAAAAAAGCTATAAATTGGATTTACCAATTCTACAAACTCTTTTGAAGACAAATTCAATATGTTTTCATAATCAATTTCTTCAATTATATTTATAAAATCTTCTTTTGATAAAATTGTTTCATTATTGTAGTTCAGTTCTTCAATTTTTGTTGCAAATGAGTTTTGAAAGTAGATATAATCTGAAAAATAAGCTAATTTTTTCAAAAGTATTTTAATTGAGAGTTCATAAGAAGAACTAAAACAAAAATTTGTTATAGTGAATTGTGGCCTACACAAAAAATTTATTCTTGATTTTACAGCAAAACTAATAAAGTCAGCAAAATCATCTTTTGTAAAAAAGGCATTTTGCTTCAAGCTCAAATCTAATTCTATTAAATTTGATTTGATATTGTTTTTTGTATAATCAAAATTCTGATTAGAACTTCTACTTTCATCTTCAATTAACATCCACCAATTTAATTCTGCAAGAGCAAACGATTTGTAAAAATCTGCAATTCCAGTGCTTGATACTATTTCTTCAATATAGATTTTATCATTATCTAAATTGAAATTTCCAAGTATTCCTTTTATATTTTTTTCTATATACTCTTCAAACATATACTACTCTTTAAGAGAAAATTTAAGATTGAGTTTGTCTCATTTTTAAAAACAAACTATTTAGTAATAGGCATTTTAAATATTTTGTCATCAATTTTTGGATTTACCTTGATTTCCTTTATATTAACAACTGAAAAAGATTGTTTACCAATAAAAGTTTCAAATTTATAAGGTAACAAAAACCCGTCAATTTTTTTATAAGAACTAAGTAAAATCATAATTTTTTCTTTTTTATCTTTTGCTTTTATTTCAGCTTCTACTTTATAAATCATAAAATCTGTTTTATGCAACCAAATAAATATATCACCATCTTTGAGAGACATTTTAATTTTATAACAATCCAAACCATCTAGTTTTTCTTCTCTTTCCAATGATGGTTTAGCACCTCTTAAAACATAATCTTGCAGTGGACCAATTGTTATTACATCTCTTTGCTGAGACATCTGAGCTATGTAATTTCTTTCTTCACTCTTTGGAACAATGGTTGGTTTGTCTGATTTAGACATAGGGTTAATAGTCCATAATGCCAAACCATCCCAAGCAGTTATTGATTTCTTTTTATTTATTTCAATATCAATTTTAAACTTATTGTTTTTGTAATAAGTAGTAGCCGGCGAAATAATATTCGTCAACTTATTATTACTCTCACTTTGAAAGATCCAATTCTGAATTTTAGCTATTTTTTCAATTCCGCCTCTAGCAATATTATGCTTTTGTATTACACTTTCAATAGTTTCAATTGCTTGAAGTGAAACTGCAAATAATAGCAAGAATATAATTAATACTGATTTCTTCATTTTTAACTTAATATTTGAGATATTTTAATTTTGAATTCCGCTTCTTCTCTCTTTTTTATTCCAAAACTTTCGAAATCCATATCTTCTAAATTTTTACCATTTATCATTTCTTTTAAAGCTTTCAATTCTGGTTCAGAAAAGTTTAATGCTTTTAAACTATAATCATTAAAAGCTTCCCAAGCAAGTGGCACTATTTCTTTCACTATTTCAGCCATTGCCTCACCATAAACTCTTATTTCATATTGTGCATGCGAATCTATTCTTAATCTTAAAAAATGAAAAAGATTATGCAAATCAATCTTCCAATACCATTCTGTATAGTTTGAAAGTGGCAAATTAATTCTAGCCAATTCTCTAGCAAACTCCATATCTAATAAATCTTTGTATTCAGAAAAAAGATTTTCTTGAGTTTCTTTTAACCTATTTTGAATTGACAAAGATGTTTCTTCAGGGAAAGTTTCTTCACTTCTACCCTGCATATTCATAGTACTTTGAGGGCGAATTTGATCTATTTCTGGCAAATAAAATTCGTCTTTCATCTCTGAATATCTTCCACTATACTCATTTACATTGGCTGTACGATGTCTAATCCACTGCCTTGCAATAAAAATTGGTAGTTTTATATGAAACTTAAACTCTACCATTTCAAATGGAGTAGTATGTTTGTGTCTCATTAGGTATCTAATCAATCCTCTATCTTCGTTAACAGACTTTGTACCTTTACCATAAGATACACGAGCAGCCTGCACAATAGAGTTGTCATCACCCATTACATCAACTAATCTAACAAAGCCCTTATCTAAACATTTTATCTCTTTAAATTCCATTTCTAAATTCTTTGTATTAAAATTAAATTACGCTAACAGCAAAATTAGTCAATTTTTATTAAAATTTATTACTATAATTTCTTAAATTGTTTTGTGTTTTAATCTATTGTTTTAAAACTTAGCTAATAATTCTTAAATTGCAAATATTAATGTTACTATTTATGATTTTTTGTATCATAAATCTAGGTTCTATTCTATTATATTAGAAACTTTTTAAAAGTAGTTTCGTATAACATTATGTAACCAATATTATAAACTTGTTAATGGAAATAAAATGAATAAAAATAAATACTTATTAGGAGTCATATTAATTGTCTTAGGTTTGATTCTACTAATGGGTTCATTAGGAATTATGAATGTTTCAATTGGAGATTTGATTGGTACATGGTGGCCTTTAATAATTGTATTCTATGGTGTAAAACACATTATAGATGATTCTAAAAGTAGTTTAATGTTTGGTAGTATTGCTTTATTGTTTGGTGTTTTACTGCAAGCCAATGAGTTGAATATGTTACCAATGGGATTTGGAGCTACTTTCTGGCCCTTGCTTCTCATATTAGTTGGAGTTTTAACTATTTTGAAAAAAAAATCAAATATGGGCAATATGTTTAGAAATGATAGAAATGAGTCTTATACTGAAGATTTTATTGAAGTAAATGCTATATTTAGTGGCGTTGAAAGATATGCTGAAAGCAGAAATTTTCAAGGTGGAAATATAGTTTCTGTTTTTTCTGGTGTTAAATTAGATTTAAGAGATGCAGTTATTCAAGATGATTTTAAAGGTATTGATATTGAGGTTGTTTTTGCTGGGGTAGAAATAATTGTTCCATTCAACTGGCAAATTGTTGCAAAAGGTACTCCAATCTTTGGTGGATATGAAGATAAAACAAGAATGTCTCAAAATGATTTAGAAAGTAAAAGGGTAGTTACCATTAATTACAATGTTGTTTTTGGTGGCTTATTAATTAAGAATTAAGTTTTAGAATATAGGGTAATGAATGTCTTTAGTTGAATTAGGAAATCAGATAAAACCAGTAATTTTGAGTGGGGTAGCATCTTCTGGAAAATTAACATTAGGTAATTTGGCAGGTGCTTTAAAAAATTGGGTTAAGTTGCAAGATCAATATAATTGCTATTATATGGTTGCTGATTTGCATGCTATTACTGTTAGGCAGGTGCCAGCAGAGCTTAGACAAAGTACAATTGATGTGCTTGCAATGTTTATTGCTGTTGGGATAGATATTGAAAAATCTACTTTGTTTGTGCAATCTCATGTTCCAGAACATGCTGAATTGACTTGGGTTTTGAATTCCATTACAGGAATGGGGGAGTGTAGTAGAATGACTCAATTTAAAGATAAATCAGCCAAAGGAACTGAATCTTCAAATGTTAGTTTATTCGATTATCCTGTTTTAATGGCTGCCGATATTTTACTTTACCAAGCTAATTTAGTACCAGTAGGTGATGACCAAAAGCAACATCTTGAGCTTACACGCAATCTAGCTACAAGATTTAACAGCACTTATTCGCCGACTTTTGTTATTCCTGAGCCTTACATCCCAGAAGTTGGGGCTAGAATAATGAGTTTGCAAGAACCAACAAAGAAAATGTCTAAATCTGATGATAATCAAAATTCAACTATTTTCCTAACAGACAAAGATGAAGATATAAAAAGGAAAATCAGACGAGCTGTTACCGATTCAGGTACAGATGTGACATTTTCAAAAGACAAACCAGGCATTTCAAATCTTATAACACTATATAGTATTGCCAAAAACAAAACTATCAAAGAAGTAGTTGCAGAATTTAATGGGCTTACTTATGGCGATTTCAAGCCAGCAGTAGCTGATGCAGTAGCTGATTACATAGCACCTATCAGAGATAAGTTTGAAGAAATCAAAAAAGACAAAAAACATTTAAACGAAATTATGAAAATAGGTGCTGAAAAAGCTAGACAAACTGCTCGTAAAACTCTTCGTAAAGTTTATAAAAAAGTTGGCTTCTTAGAATTAGAAGGGTAATGTTCTAAATAATTAGTCTTTTCATTTGTCCTATACCCCATTTTTCAAAGGGGGCAGGGGGTTTTGCATTACTTTCTGTCATTCCTCACACGTTTGTGTATTTATTACGGAATTCAGCATTCACATTTTGTCCTGTCATACCGAACAAAGTGAGGTATCCAGCATTATTCATTTCATTCTGTTTATTTTGCCTCCACATTTTATATTTCATCATCATCTCATTGATATAGTTTATAAACCAATTGATTTATTTGGGTTTCTAAACATTTTCATAGCCCACGGTTTAAACCGTGGGCTATGATTCAATTATGAATATAATAATGGATTTATCCATTTTCTACACAATTTTTATTTCAATTTCTTTCAGGTCGTAAAATTAGTAAAAAAGTTGGATAAATAAAAAAGGAAAGGTTAATATAATTACAAAATATCTTTTGGATTCAATTTAGAGATTATTATTAATTCTTTACAAAGATTCACAAAGTCTAATAGTCCTCGTTCTTGGGTTTCATAATCTTTTTTAATATTTTGTCTTAACACTTTTTGAAAAACTGCCTGAGTTATTTTGGCTTTTGAAATTTATCAGAACATTATATTGTTTGTCTTTCTCAAATTTTTCAGAACGGACTAAAAAAGAATTTAAGCCTGTTATCGCTTTTGATTTCAGTGATCCTTCTACTTTCTCAGTTTCAGAATCCTGAATTTCAATTTCAACTTCTGCTTCGTCAACAAAGTAGATTATTACTTCAACTTCGTTCTTTTTATTGCAGATTATATCTCTGATGTTATTTTCGTCGATGATGTATGCCCTTTCTCTCTTCTTACCTTTTTCAATTCCTTTAATTTTCATATAAGTAATTATTCCTTGCACATTGCCAAATTCAATAAACGGCATTGGAAAGAATGGCAAAATGTAATACCTGTAAGGGTCACTTTTCACTTGAACAATTTTCGGATATGTGTTCCCTTTAATGGTGTCAAATGTAACACCTTGCAAATACAAGTCTTTCCCTTTTTCTGTTTCAACTATTTTCAAATCGGTTTTAAAGTCTTGAAATGGTACAAATTGATTTCCGAAATAATAACCGCTGTCCGTAACAGGCATAAAAAATTCTTTTGGACTGTCATAAAAGCCACTTAAATAATTGTAGCCCTCAATTTCAAACTTTATTGCTTTTTTATCTTTTACAACAGTGTCGCCTAAATATTTGAAGTTCTTGAATTGTTTGTCTTCGTATTCGGCAATATTAGTCGTTTCGTTATACCATTTTCTACGGTAAAACAATTGAATTTCATCTCCTTTTTGTATATCAAATTTTGTTGATGCTTTGAAATTGTTTTGCAGTCCATTTGTTATATCGTTATAATTGTCACCCATTAATTGTTTGGTATAAAACTGTCCGTTACTTGCAACTGCTAGCGATTGCAGGTCAGGAATAATTATAAGATAGATATCAGAATTGTCATTTTGGTAATATTTTCTTGGAGTTTTTTTTGTCGGAATTAAACTATCACCTGAGTAGCTACTCCGTGTATCAATAAATTCAAGTGAAATTTTAGATTGTTTACCAAAAATTGTCCCTGATTGTTCTTTGTCAGTTTGGTAGTTGATTTTGTGAATTACTTTTTTGCTATTGTCAAGTAAACAATAAACGCCATTCTCAAATGTTTCATAGAATGTTTTTATTTCTCGTTTCTCTGAATAGTCGGTAAAGTCAGATGTTTCTAATTTTATATACTTGACCTTTTCGATAATTGTGTCTGCAAAGTCGGTTCTTGTTTGCAGACCGATATATTCGTTTTTCTTTTCAAAGTAGGTAGCTCTTATATAAATTTTCGAGTTCGCAAGTTCACTTCTGTAAGATTGTCCACAGGCTATATATCCGTATAAAAGTAAAAATATTGTTATTGTTTGTTTCATTATATTTGACATCCTTATTTGCTTGTTAATTGTTTTGAGATTCCTATGAACTTACTTTAAATTTTTCACTCTCTTACCGGTTCATAATAAAGTATAATTGCACCACCATCAAAAGTTTTAGTTTTAATTAGTTTGAAAAAAGTATTTTGCTTTTGCAACAATTTTTGCTTACTCTACTTTTTGTTCGACATTTATCAATTTAGAAATATCATAGCCTCTATTTGAGATTTTACTAATTAATTCATTATGTAGAGTCTTATCAATTTGTGGTGTTCGAGATAGTATCCATAAGTAGTCATCTGAGCTACTACCGACTATTGCCCATTTATAATCTTTATCTAATTCAAGCACAAAGTAATCACTATAAAATATCCAAAAAAAAGAAACTTTTAGTTTTGACGGTTCACTTAAGTTTGGAATTTTAGCTTTCCCTACCACTTCAGATTTTGGTCCGTCTAATGATTTTTTATATCCACTATTCACTACTTTTATCATTCCATCATCACGAAGAGAACAGAATGCAGTTACCCCAACTAAACCACTTTCAAAGCTATTATCATAGCGAGATATTTCGTACCAATTGCCTAAATACTTTTGGAGATCAAGCTCTTTTACTACTGTTTTGTCAATCATTTTACTTGGTCCATTACATGCGATTATAAAAAACATCATAGACATTATAAATACTGCAATTTTTTTCAAAATATTTTCCACCATTTCTGTTTTTTCGTCAGTTGTTTCATAAATAATTTTATTTTAGGCTTTGGCTTTGCTTTTTCAGATTCAAATTGTTTTTCTGCTGCATAGTTCATGCTCCAGCCAGAGGACCATGTAAGTTTGAATAAGTAATCTTTACCGTCATAATTTTTTGCATCGTATTCTAAGTCAATTGCAATTTTTCCAATGTTTTCGTAAACATCAGCATAGCGTTTATAAAAAAAGTCAGGGAAATACCATGTTACATCGACTTTGTCTTGCCATTGCCCAAAATTACAAATTAGAACTTCAGCATTTTCGAAGTCTTTAAGTGTTGGTTTTATATATTGATTTAACCGAGTTGTTACAACCAAATTGCAAGAGGTCTCAGGATTATTGTCTGTCGACAAAACAACTGCCCCTCCATAATTACCAGTTTCGAGTTTAAAAACTAAACACGAGCCAGTTGCAAAAATTGGAGTTTTTAATTTGATTTTTTTTCTTTGTTTAGCTTTTGGTTTTTCAGATTTGATCTTTTCAAGGAACTTTTCAAGAGCAATTTTTCTCTTCTTAATATCTTGTTCACTTGCACCAAGGTCGAGCCAACTTTTCAAGTCTGCTCCCGATGAAATTATGTCTTCAACTTTTGATAAAACTTTTGAGTCTAGTGATTTTGTTTCCCATTGAGCTAAGGAAAGAGCAAACCACAAATTGTGTTTCTCATCTTCGATTTCAAGAATTTCCCAGTTACCATCAATGACTTTTTTTGATATGCTGTCAGGTTGTTCACCTTTATTATACAAGTCAAAAAATTCGCTGTATATATCTGCAAATGTATCGCTGTCTTTTATTCCTGTTCCCCATGTTCCCATGTCAGTTTTCTGTTTATTTATAATGATTTGTTTTTTTTCTATTGACACATAGCACTGTTTATTATTATTAAAAAGTAATTAATATGTATATATTAATTGTTGATTTTAAAGATTTAAATATATTAGTGAAACTATAATATTAAATGCCAATTAAACCAAAATTAACAAACCGTTTGCAAACCGTTTGCCAATCCTTTTAAAATGGATTCCATTACATAAATTACTTTTTCCATATTTTCGATTAAAATTTTAAAACTTTTAAAAGGAAATAATATGGAAACATCATTCCAAAATCGAATAACTGAAAAACAATCTTACGAAACAGACATACAATATAGATTGTTTGTTCAGTTTGTTCTTTCTGGCTCAATTAAACAAGTTTTCAGTTCAAACTTTTGCAAAGTTAGTGAAAAACAATTGCTTTACCTTGCCAAACAAAATCATTGGAAAGAACGAAACAAACTTGCTCAAAAAGATACAATTTTATTCATTATAGAATCTAATTTAGAAAGTTTACTTAGAATTAACACTAAAGACTTTGAAAATGCAATAGCTTGTTCAGAAAAAATGTCAAACATGATGGAAGCAGTAATTGAGCATCTTCCTTCAAATATGGCTGGAATTTCACAAACAGTTTCTAAAGAACCAATGAAAATTTTAAGATATGTAAATAGAATTAATCAATTTATAAGATCTTATTACTCCATCAAAAAAACATTAAATTCAATCATAGAAAGTTATGGAGTTAATCTTAAAGATTTAGTTCCCATAATAGACTCAATTAATTTTGGTGAAAAATATGATAACATTGAAAATGAATTTACTGAAGCTGAAAAATCAACTTTCAAAGTTGATTTAGAAAACGTAGTTAAAAATACTTTTCAAAATCTTTACCAACAAGATGAACAAATTGCTAATATCCCAATCCCAAAGTTAGAAATCAAAGAAAAAGAAATCACACATTCAAACCCAGATAATGTTGATATTGACAAATTATTGAAACAAATGAGAAAAGAAGATGACATATTTGTAGTAAAAAGAAATGCTGAA
>JAPLFM010000088.1 GCA_026390675.1 Candidatus Kapaibacterium sp.
AATTAAGATGGCGGAAGACAAATTGCTGTCGCAATTTGGAAAAATTTTCCAAATAAGTTTTCCAAAGTTTGTTTTTTGTCAAATAACGGCAATAATTAATTTAAATTAATTTAATATTCCAAAATGTTACGTTAAAATCCATTGCAGTATTTTGCAGTAAATTTCGTGTTTTTTTAATTTAAAATCTATTTTTTCAAATGCAAAACTTCAAAGAACATAAAATAATAGTAGAGATAATGACGGATATATTGTGTAGATATTGCGTGCTATCCCATCACACCACCCCAATTTTATCAATTTCAATCATAAGGCGGTGAGTTTCAAATATAGCAACTATGATTTTTTGATAATGTAAGATGTCGTCAAATTCTAGTGTGCGGTCTTTACGATCTTTGAGCCATTTTTGAGCAGGCTGATAACCTCCAATATAGAAATTCCAAGCAATCTCTGGTACATTATCAAAATATTGTGTTTCATTAATGTAAACTTTACCTACCACCTCGTCAACTAAACTAGTCCCAAATTGCGTTGCAATTTCCTCCTCATGTGGAGAATTTTTGAAAGTTGGTTTGATTACTTTGTTATCGCCATTTATAGGATATTGAGTAATGTATTCTTCTACTTTTGGACTTTCAAGTAAATGGATTTGCCTAATTTCACCACCTAAAGCTACTAATTTCCAAAAAGTATCTTTATCTTTTGGATATGGCACTCTTGGAAAATCTATTTTTAGGAATTCTTTATATGTTTCTCTATAAGTAGTGCTATGCAATACAGCATAAATGTAATCTAAAATGTCGATTGGAGCGAATGTATTATAACTTATTTCTTCAAATTCTCCTCCTTTGGAGGAGTGGCTGACAAAGTCAGACGAGGTGGTTGTCTTATCTTCACCAACATTTACATTAGCAGTCGAGGTTGTTGTCTTATCTTCACCAACATTTACATTAGCAGACGAGGTGGTTGTCATATTTTCACTTATAACAAAATTATCTTTACAAAAATCTCTAAGATATTTCAAAACACCATCTAAATTGTTTTTAACTTCCACATCAGTTACTCGGAATACAACTAATCCTAAGGATTCTAAATATTCCTGTCTTAAAGCATCATAATCTTCTTTGTCGTTATGACTACTACCATCAATTTCAATTACTAAGTTAAGATTGGAACAATAAAAATCAACAATGAAATTTCCTATTATTTTTTGTCTGTCAAAATCTAGCCCATCAAATTGTTTGTTTTTGACTTGGTTCCAAAATAATACTTCTGCTAAGTTACCAGCTTTTCTTAATTCTTTCGCCCTGTCTTTAAGATTTGGGTTGAAAGGAAGACTAAGAAAATTTGTTGTATTTCGCTTCTTAAAATTCCCATCCTGTGGAGGGGTGTCCGTAGGACGGGGTGGTTTTTCTAAAGAACCACCTCGTCTTGCGTAGCAAGCATAGTTGAATTAAGAACCACCTCGTCTTGCTTAGCAAGCCACTCCTCCATAGGAGGAGAATTTAAGACAATTTTTTCTGGAACGAATGTCAATCCCAAACTTTTAGAAATTTTGTTTACGATATCCATATTTAGGTTTGGTCGTCTTTTAAGTTCTCCTCCTGTGGAGGAGTGTCCGTAGGACGAGGTGGTTTCTATACTCTGTTGTTCATTTTCATCTGGATAAAGGTAAAGTGGAAAAACTCTTCCAGTACCAAATAAACCTGAATTATCTAAAATTGGTCTTGAAATTATTTTATCTGAAATAAAAACATGCTTAAATCCTTTTGATGCTTGACTAGTTGTAATTAGAGTAATATTTTTCTTTTTAAATATTTTTATTAACAGTTATAGCTGGATAAGTATGAAATCCTCTAGATTTGCCTGTAAAATGAGTATACCTAAAGTCAAATGGCTTTACTTGCATTTGAATTATTTCTTTATTATTTTTTAATAAATCATTTTTATATTTTTCAAATACCCAGTCTCTTGAATCTATTAAATTGTATTTGCTTTGAAATTCTTTTGAAGACAAATTAATAATATCACTATCAATATTGGTTAATTCAAATTCTGAAAAAAATTGAGATACACTTTCTCTGCCAACTTCAACACCATTACTTGTTAATTTGAATATTAAATCAACTTTAAATCCTAATTCATATTCATTACTTCCAATAAAATCTTTTTTTACAAAGAAATAATTAGGAGCAGAATAATTCAAATCATTCCATTTAATATTTTTTAAAGAGTTTTCTTTTAAAAATGTATATTTGTTTTCTCTTTTGCCATAAAGGTCAAAGTGAAATACTTGGGCTAAATTATTTTTATTCATTGTGTTTCATTAGATTTATGATTGTTTTTTCTCTTTCTATTTCATCAATCAATTCTTGTTCAGTTGGCAAATAGGGTAAATACTTTGTTGCAAATAATTGTTGATTCTCAGCTAATACTGAATATTTTGCAATTGTATTATCGGTTTCAGTACAAAGTAAAATACCAATAGTTGGGTTGTCTGTTTCTTGTTTTTTCAAGTCATCATACATTCGGACATACATATCCAATTGCCCCACATCTTGGTGTGTAATTTTGTTAGTTTTCAAGTCTATTATTACAAAACATTTTAAAATATAATTGTAAAAAACTAGGTCTATATAAAAGTTTGAAGTTTCGGTTCTTATATATTGCTGACGTTCTACAAAAGCAAAGCCTTTTCCAAGTTCTAAAATAAATTTTTGCAAATTATCTATTAATGCTTTTTCTAAAGTTTGCTCTGTATAGCTCAAATTGTTTGACAAATTTAAGAATTCCAACACAGCGGGGTTTTTAATAAATTCAAAAGTATCTTGTTTGAATAGTTTTGTATTTTCATTCATTTCATCAATTACAGGTTCTTTTATTTGAGAAGATAAAAGCCTTTGATAATAGAGTGTAGATATGTTTCTATCAAGAGTTCTTACACTCCACATATTTTGAGAAGCTTCATCTAAGTAATATTTTTGTGCTTCTTTGTTAGAAACATTCATAATTAATTGGAAATGCGACCAACTCAATTTTGCAGACAGTGTCTGCAAAATCTCAATATCTGGAAAACTTAAATAAAATTTTCGGAAATAATTTACATTTCGTTGGGAAAACCCCTTTCCAAACTCAGCAGTAAGTTCAATAGAAATTGTTTTAATAATTGCTTTACCATAATCAGCTCTTTCCTTTCCATTCTGCTCTTCCAAAACAATTTTTTGCCCAATCTTCCAATATGCATCTATCATTGCTGTATTAATAGCCTGAAATGATTTTTGTCTTGCTTGTGCAAGAATTTGTTTTATTTCGTTAATATAATCCATTTTATTTCTTCCCACCTTTCACAAAAATATTAATACTCACACCTTGCATAATATCAAAAACATTTTCATCTTT
>JAPLFM010000102.1 GCA_026390675.1 Candidatus Kapaibacterium sp.
TATTTGGCTTAGGATAGGTTTTCCAGAAAATTTGTTATATTTGTGCATAGTTAATTGAATGTTCGCAAAATACAAAATTAACTATTGGACGGGGAATTCTATTCTTCGTCCTTTATTTTTTTATCGGACAATAGTGAAAAACAATATTAAATCTATCTCCAAAAGAAAGTTGTGCACATGGAATTTCAAATTTAAATGGATGGTATAATGACCTTTTAGGAGGTGAGGTAAAAGAGTTGTATAGCTGTGGCGAAACTCTCGGAACAGATGAAAGTGTAATTGCTGATGTCCATACTACTCCAAGGGATGAAAATGAAAATAATGTAGGGTGGGTATTGCATTGTGGTACCGGAAGACCAAATACTGCAATAATTGTTGCAAAAGACTCTTCAGGCAAAGAAAGAGCTTATGTCGGACCAGTTTTTAGCTATTATGAAAAAATTACTGATAATTATGAAAGATTAACAGATGAGAAATGGAAAAGTATAAATGCTGAAGGTTCTAGACCATTATTTACTAATTTATTTCAAACTGATAAAGAAGGTAAGTTAAGTAGTAATCAAGAAAATTTGTGGATGAATAATTCTGATATAAATTATGATATACCTATCTTTGATGCTATATCAAAATCAGGAGAGGCTCCATTTAAGGTGCAATTTATAAATGAAACAAAAGGTGATTATAAAACTTATAAATGGTATTTTGGCGATGGTGATTCAAGTTCATTAAAAAATCCGATCCACTTATATTCAAAAGTAGGAGTTTATGATGTTACATTAGTAGTTTCAGATTATCTATTTCAAAATGAATTAACTGTGAAAAATCATATTCAAGTTTTTCAAAATTTGCAATCAAGTTTTGAACTTTCAAACAATATAGGAGAAGCTCCATTTAGAGTTGATTTTATTAATAAATCTACTGGTGAAATAAAAAGTAATAAATGGTATTTCGGTGATGGTGCTTCAAGTACTTTATCAAATACTAGCCATACATACACTAAAGCTGGGAATTTCACAGTATCTTTAGTTGTTTCTGATGGTAAGACTTCTAGCACATATACAAAAGAGAAATTTATTAGTGTATCAGATAATACTAATGTAGATAGTGGGACTTCAAAAACAGAAACTCCACCTTTTTCTCCCAATCCAGTGAAAGACAAGTTATTTATACAAATTGGTGAATTTAATGAAGTTGACAAAATTCAAATCATTGACTTGAAAGGTAGGAAAATAATTGAAACTGAACTTAAAGGAAGTATTGATGTTTCTAGCTTATCAAAAGGAATCTACTTCCTCAAAATAGGGGATAAAGAATGGAAGTTTTTAAAGGAATAATTTTTATTTTGTACGTATAATATTTTTATTATTTGCACGTATTGATTATTTTTATTATTTTTGTAAAAAACTATAGAAGTTAAAATTATGAATTCTAAGCTTACTTTATCCATTGACGAATCAACTATTGAGAAAGCAAAATTTTATGCAAAAAGCAAAAAGCGTAGCCTTTCTGATATTATTGAAAATTATCTTAAAACCATAATTCAAACTGAAAACAAAGATTTAGATAATTTAAGTCCAATTGTTAAATCTTTAAAAGGTACATTTAAAGATCCTGGATATATAGATTACAAAGCAGAACTTAGTAAACAATTAAATGAAAAATATCTATAATGCTCAATATGTTAATTGATACTGATGTAATTTTAGATTTCTTTTTTGATAGGAAACCTTTTGCGGATAGTGCTGCTGAAATACTTTCATTATGTGAAAGAAAAATGGTTCAAGGTTATGTTACACCTGTGATAGTAAGCAACGTTTATTACCTTTTGAGACAAACAGCAAATCATGAAAAAGTTATAGATAAACTCAAAAAAAGATTTTGAAGATGCTTTACAAAATTTTTCTGCTGAATCAAGCAATTTGATTGATTTAATTATTACTAGAAATGTCAAAGATTATAAAAATAGTAAACTCGGAATAATGACACCTAGCGATTTCTTAAACTCTAAATTGTATATTAATTGAAATATAACCTTCTCAAAATAGGGGATAATGAGTGGAAATGTGTAAAGGAGTGAAAAAATTAAGTTATGTCAAAAGTAAAGCAAGCATTTGAAGTATTTGATGAAAGAGCTAATTCATATCAAGAAAAGTATATGGATGTTTCGATGTATGCTGATTCACTTGATTTATTTTGCAATTTGATTTCAAAACCAAATGCAGAAATATTAGAATTAGCTTGTGGTCCTGGCAATATAACAAAATATCTACTCAATAAAAGATCTGATTACAAAATTTTATCTACAGATTTGTCTCCTAATATGCTAGAACTAGCATCAGCAAATAATCCAAATACTGAATTTCAATTGATGGATTGCAGAGATATAGGTTCAATTCAAAAAAAATATGATGGTATAGTGTGTGGCTTTTGTTTACCTTATTTATCCAAAGATGAAACATTAATACTAATTACAAACTCATCAAAAGTATTAAAATCAAATGGATTAATATATTTAAGTACAATGGAAGATGATTACTCAAAATCAGGAATTCAAACTTCAAGTTTTGGTGACAAATGTATGATGTATTATCATCAAGCTGATTATCTTGTAAATCAATTAGAAAAAAGTGATTTTGAAGTTATTAGTTTGACAAGAAAAAACAATTCTAATGCTAATGGAACTAAAGAAATAGATTTAATAATTAAAAAAAAAAAAAAGCTACCTTTTTTTAGGTAGCTTAAATTATTAGAAAGAAACGATTTTTAGATAGGATAAACCAACATATCTCTTACCCTTTGATTCCTTTTCAGATTTAGGTGGATTTTTAGGATCAGTACTATCACTTCCTTCTGAAGTGATTCTAGCTGTATTAATCCCAACAGAAACAAAATATTGCATAATAGCTTTTGCCCTTTCTTCAGTTAATCTTTTGTTATCTGCTTTACTTTTGTTATTATCAGCATAGCAAACAATTTGAATTTTAACATTTTCATTTTCTTTAATAGCTAAAGTATTTTTCAAATCTTCTAATGATACTTCTGCTCCAAATCTTAGCTTAGATTTATTTAGCTCAAAAGGTGGAACAGAAATAGGAATCATTGCGTTTGCTTCTAATGGAGAAATTAAAAAATCATGTGATAGTTCTGAATATTGACCTGAAGCTGGAATATCTAATTTCCAAGCTTCTTCCATGTATCCTTTTTTCTTAAGCCTTAATTGGTATGTATTACCTGGCTTTAATCCAGTCATATAATAGGAACCATTTTCAGACGCATTACTTCTAGCTCTTGTTATAACTGTTCCAGCATTATCCATTAATATAAGAGAAACTGTTTCTGGTGATTTGGAAACACTGTTAAAAACATTACCCACTAATGATACAGTTGCATTTACTAATTTAGCCTGAGAAAATGCATTTCCAAATCCCAATACTAATATTAAAACTATTAAATTTGTTTTTTTCATTTTTATTTATCTCTTATTTTCTAGTTAAAAATCTAACTGTGCCATCAGCACAACCTAAAATAATAGTGCTACCATCACTTATTAAATCTACTGACCATATTTCAACACCTGCATCAAAACTCATAAGTTCTTTTCCTGAATCTACATCCCATAATTTTACTTTTTTATCTAAACTGGCAGTAACTAACATCTTGTTATCTTCAGTAAAAGAAGCATCTTGTATCAATTCAGAGTGAGCTTTAATTGTTCTCAATAATTGACCATTTGGCATAGCCCATATTTTAATATTTCCTTTTTGATCAGTTGAAACTAATTTCTTACTATCAAAAGAATATAATACAGTAAGAACTGGGCAATCGTGATCTAATAAAGTTTTGATTGATTCTTTAGTAGTTAAATCTGTTGACCAAATTTTAATAGTTTTATCATCTGAGCAGGAAGCTAGATATTTACCATCATAACTGTATGCAACATTATTAGTAGGTAAAGTATGCTCTCTAAGAGTTTTTATTTCAGTACCTAATCTTGCATCCCACAATTTTACAGTTTTATCAAAACTTGTTGATGCAACAAATGTAGAAGAGTCATCTGGGCTGAAATAAACACCAATAACTTGGTCTGTGTGACCTTTTAAAACTTTTAGTTGTGTTCCACTTTCCACATCCCAAATTCTAACAGTATGATCACTAGAAGCACTTGCAATTTGCTTGTCATTTCCTGAAAAAGCAAGATTATTTACTTGTCCTAAATGTCCCTTAAGAGTTTTTAGTTCTTTACCATCTGGCAATGACCAAATTTTTATTGTTTCATCTAAACTGCAAGTTGCAAATTTTGTATCATTATCATTTACAAATACACCCAGTACTTCATCATCGTGTTTTCCTACAGTTTTCATTTCATATTTCAACTGTGGAGCAGCAACCAAAAGTGAACCGCTTGTGTACAATAAAAATGCAAATAGTGCTATTTTAAGCTTGGTATTCATTCTTTATTTACCTTAATTTTAACGTTTTTACAAATATTATCAAAAAATTTCTTTAATATAATTAGAATTTTACAAATATAAATCAAAAAGAATTATATTCTTATCAACTTTAATGTATCTTTGAGTAAAATGTAAATAGCTTTTAAGTCAGAAGTCATTACATTTATACTTTCTTTAGAACTTGATAAGACTGTTTTATCATTTTCAATGTCATTATCAACAGCATTATCATTGTCATTTTGATTTAAAGATTGATCTAATATGACTTCAGCGCCTATACCTTTTTCAGCATTCATTTTTGATAAAGCATCACGAGCACCCTTTAAAGATAATTTAGAATCTCTCATCATTTTTTTTATGAACAAAAGAGTATCAATATCTTTTTGAGAATAAGTTCTATTTCCACCTCTATTTTTTTTAGGTTTCAATTGAACAAATTCTTTTTCCCAGTATCGTAAAATATGTTGTTCTTCACCAACAATTTCACTAACTTCTCGTATAGAATAGTATAATTTTATCATATTATCAAAAATTGTCTAAACAATAATTTAATTTAAGTTAATTTTCTTAAAAATAAAAATAATTTGTTTATATAAAGAAATATATTTAATTTTGTTATTGCTCAATTGTAACATATCTCAGGAAAATAAATGGAAAAGTACATAGTAAATCCAATTAAAGTTAGAATGAAAGAGAGTGCTAAAGGCTCAATTTATCAATCTATTGTTGCAATGGGCTTCCGTTCTCGCCAAATCAACGATTATATT
>JAPLFM010000206.1:0-2786 GCA_026390675.1 Candidatus Kapaibacterium sp.
TTGCCTTCCAACTACTTTTGAAACAATTTCACAACGTATTTCAATAGATCCAGTTAAAATTCTTCAATATGCCAATAATTTCAATCACTTTGTCAAAAACTACACTTCAAACCAAAAGACATTAAATGACAAACTATTAGAAATTGGTATTAATATAAAAAATCTAAATCCAATAATTGAAAATCTGAATTTCGGTCAAGAATTTGAAAATATAATAAATGGTTTTTCAGCCGAAGAAATAGCAGGTTTTGAATCAGAGTTAAAATTAAAACAAAACAAATTAGAATTAACTGAATTAGATTTACAAATTGAATTAGGAACAAGAGAAATTACAACCGAACAACAAGATAAAATAATCAACCATTTCACAAAGACCGAACCAGATTGGGATGCTTTTTACAAAGAACTAGATGCAGATGATTTGGCTTATGAAAAGAAGCGCAAAAAAATGTTGGCGTAATTTGAAAGAAAAATAATTAGTTCTTAACTCCTTCTCCAGACGTGGAGAAGGTCGGGATGAGGTCTCTTAGCAATGCGGTTTGAAAGTAAAAATGTAATTTCCTGTCACTCCGAACTTGTGAGGAGTCAAGTGTTTCTGGATTTTTCGTTTAACTCTAAATGACAAAAAAAAATAGACAAAAAACGAACTTTGGAAAACGGAATTGGAAAATTTTTCCAAATTGTGACAGAAATTGGGTCAATCGACCCTTTTCCGCCATCTTGAATTGGTACTACTAAAGTGAGGTCTCTAAGCAATTTTACATGAAAAAATAAAAAAAGCACCCTGAACTAAATTCAGGATGACAAGTGTGTGTGGAGAAGGAGTAACCAATTTCCAATTTTATCATTACATACTTTGTAATGCTTTATCAATAATATCTATACCTTCTTTTAACTGAAGTTTTGTAATAGCTAAATTTGGTCTAAATCTAACTGAAGTAGAACCACAAGCTAAAATCAAAAGTCCATTTTCATAACATTTATCAAGGAATTTTTGTCTAAGATCTGATTTAATATCAAAAGCTCTCATTAGTCCTGCACCACGTAAATTTGAAACCAAATGCGGATATTTATTTTCTAAAAGTATCATCATTTCTTCTAAATACTTACCTGCTTCATTCACATTTTCTAAAATGTTATCTTCTTCAAATATTTCTAAATATCTTGTAGATCTAACCATATCAATAAGATTACCACCCCAAGTGGAATTAATTCTGCTAGATTCGTGGAATACATTATCTTTAACATTATCAATTTTGTTTCCCACCAAAATTCCACAAACTTGCATTTTTTTTCCAAAACTAATTATGTCAGGAATCACTCCAAGTTGTTCATGATACCACATAGATCCAGTAATTCCCATACCAGTTTGTACTTCATCAAAAATAAGAAGAGCCTCATTTTGATTAGCAAGTAATCTTAATTCTTGAAAAAACTCTTTTCTAAAATGATTTTCTCCACCTTCAGCTTGAATAGGTTCAATTATAATAGCAGCAACATCATCTTTATAATCTATAAATGCTTGTTTGATTTGATTTATTGCTAATTCTTCTTGCTCTAAAGTAAATTTTAAATTTTCTTCAGTGATTGGAAAATTCAATTTTGGATTTAATATTCTCGGCATATCAAATTTAGGAAAATATTTTATTTTGCGAGGGTCGGTATTGGTAAGAGAAATAGTGTATCCACTTCTTCCGTGAAATGCTTGTTGGAAATGTATGATTTTTGTTCCCTTTTCTTCAGAATAACCTTTTTTGAAATTTAGTCTTACTTTCCAATCAAAAGCCACTTTTAAAGCATTTTCAACAGCTAATGCACCACCTTCTATAAAAAAAGCATATTTAAAATGTTTAGGAACTGCAACTGTAAAAAATGTTTTAACAAAAGTAGCATACATTTCAGGATAAACATCAGAAACAGAAGGTTTATTCAAAGCATATAATGCAATAAAATCTTTAAATTCAGGATTGTTAAGTTTTGGATGATTAAATCCAAAAGGCATAGAAGCAAAGCAAGTGAAAAAATCAACATATTTTTTACCAGTAATTTTATCATAAATATAAGCACCTTGACTTTTTTCAAAATCAGGAACAAATTTAAAACCATCAGCAAGAATATGTTTGGCTAATTCAGTATGAACATTTTCGCTTTGAACAAAATATTTAGGGATATAAGAATTTTTCATTTTGAAACTCAAATTAATTGTTTAAAAAAAGTAACTTAAGAGAACTGAATTTAGCAATTAATAAGGTTAGAAGTAAGTGATAGAGTAGAAGTAAGGTAATGTAAAATGTGTAAAGCAGACATAAAAGAACCACCTCTAATTGTGCCAATCGAGTTTAAATTAATATTTGCTTTAAGAGTTTTGTTTCTCATATTGATACAAAATTACAAAAAGATATGCTCAACTAAAAGTTTTTGTTGATTTTCTTATAAAAAACTATTAAATTGAATTTTTCTTTGTTGAAATAAATCTACTTTGTCAATAAAATATAATAATTTTTAAAAAACCAAGGACTAATGTATGTCATCTAATCATAAAGATCAAGTAAAAGTTGGAGCAGTTCAAATAGTAGTATTCCTTTTGATTTTTGGAACTCTAGCATCTTTCTTTTACAAAAAAGTAATTCCAGCTGGAGTATCAGGATTTGTAGTACCACTTTTCAGACCTGATGCAGCCGATAGAGCTAAAAAACCTTGGGTCGAATTTAAAGGTAATGTTTATGCTTCGGTTAAAGGTGAAGCAGCTAAAGAATTGGGTTTACCAATACCAAAAGAAGTAAATG
>JAPLFM010000206.1:2811-22220 GCA_026390675.1 Candidatus Kapaibacterium sp.
ATAAAACAGATAAAGAAATTAAAAAAGAATATATTGACAAAGAGTATATTTTTGACATGTCATTTGAAGAAAGAGGCGAAGTACATAGTGGTTTTATTAAAGCATCTGGTGAGTTTTATCTTAAAGGTAAAAGATTAGGTGAAGATCCTATTATGCTTGAACCAATGCAAGCCTTTTCAATTCTAGCTGTAGTATTGGCTGGTGTATTAACATTTTTAATAACTTTGCTTTTACCTGCTAGTTTAGGTTTATTTGCTTGTATATTTGAAGAAGAAGTTTCACATATTATGGTAAAAATCAGGCTTCAAACAGGTTTGTCAGATGAAATTGTAGAAATACTAACTTTACCAGATGAACTGCTCAAGGATTTGGATAGAGATATGGCAGAATCTGTTTATAGAAGAGTTTGGGAGAGGACAATGTCTGAGCTTGAGCAAAACACTAAAAATGTTGTTACTTTTGATGATGTTTTTGATGATAATACTGATTTAGTTTTATTTAGAAATGAAGCAATATACAATAGAATTAAAGAGTTTTTCTCTGAGTTTGTAGAAAGTGAAATAGTTGATACAAGAGATGGACGTGATTGGAAGAACCACCATTACAAAATCCCTGCTGGTTTGAGATTATATCTTGCTCACCACTTTTCTGAAAAATACTCTAACAATGTAACAGGTTTAGCTTATGCTGGAGCTGCAGTATTGATTATTGCAGTAGGTATTAGAGGTCTTAAATTTATTCCTGCTAATAGACCTTCATTAATTTTCTTTGCAATTTTATTAGAATTTACACTTCTTTCGCTAATGGCTGTAACAATTTTCTATACTGAAGAAGAAGAACGTATGGATAAAATGTTAAAGAAAATGGAAGATGCCAATCGTTCACAATTAGATGCTTTACGTGGTCAATCAATTGATATACACCAACTTTCTTCTGCATTAATTGGAACAACATCTGATATAATTAAAGGTAGAGTTGAAAATGCTATTTCAGAATATTTAACAAGCGGAGATCAAGTACAAAAGCAGATAGCTACAGCTATTGCAGATAAAATTGTATTTGATATTAAAGGTGATTCGCCTTCTCATAGCTCAACTGCCCGTAGAAAGTAATTACAATCAAAATCTAATTAAACCGTATTCTCTTATTATTGAAGAATACGGTTTTTTATTTGAATAAAAAATGTTTATCTGTTTATCAAATTAAGGAATCTTATAAAACTATATTTACTTTTTGTTTTAATTTATTATAAGAAAAAATATGAAATATACTATAATTTCAATATTAATGTTGGCTTTTTCAATTCTGCATTCTCAACCAATTCAAGTAATTGAAAGCGATAGTAAATTATCTCTTATTATCAACAAATCAAAATTAGCTTCTAAAAATAAAAACGACACCTCGAATTTTGAAATTTTATTTACTGCATTAAAAAACCAAAAATTTACTGTTACTTCCTCAAATGATTTTTTAGATTACAAAATCAAATATTCTTATGATTATAGAGAATTACCAATTTATACAATCTATATTAAGAAAAATTCAAAATATTTGCAAATTCAAAATGATGTTAAGATTGATATTCAATTTGATAAAGGAAAAGAAATCCCATTATTAAACTTGAAATTAAATAATGCTGAATCTAGTTTATACTCTCCATTTATTAACAAAAAGCATATTGTAAGTTTGCTTAATTCAAACAATTCTAAAAAAGAAAATAAAATTCAAGTGAATGAAGGTTGGTACAATAGCAGTTTTGAATATATAATGCTTACAACTAAAAGAGATGGGGTTGCAAAGGTAACTTTAAATGACATAATTACTTTGTTACCTAATTTGGACAAACAGCAATATAAATATTTACATCTTAAATATAGAGGAAACGATTATCCAATTTATTTCAAATCACTGGATACATTGATAGATGCATCTGATGAATTATATTTTTTAGGTAGAATGGTTCACTCAGATTCTACTTGGTTGGATTATTATAGTGACGAAAGTAAATTTTATTTGTATTTAGATACTACTTTAGAAAACACACAGAAATTAAACTTATTTGAAAAAATAAATACTCAAAATGAGATTAAGTTAGTAAATTTCAAAGAACATTACGAAAAAGACATATTCTATGGTTGGATAAATTCTATAAATAGTGAAACTGCGATAAATGAAGGGTGGTATGAAAAGGAAATTAATGGTTATACTGATCTGTCAAATATAAGTTCTCGAGATTCATATATTAATTATCACAATTTAGATTTATCAAATAATATTGAAGATTCATTAAAAATTAAAATGCGAATTGCAATTACAAATGAAGGAAATTCTAATGTTAAAATGTTTTCTAAACATTCACTTTATTTTAATAATCAACTACTATTAAACGGGAGTTTGACCAATCAAGAAGAAAGAACACTTTCAACTACTTTACCAGCAACTTTACTTAATAGTGGTATAAATAAAATTGTTCTACATACTCCTTTTATAGATTTTAGTAGAAGCAAAGATTCTATTCAAGGATACACTTCTGTTGATTATTTGGAATTTGAAGGAAAGGCAAAACCTAATGCATATTATGGAAAGTTGAATTTTGAATTATATATTCAGAATAATGACAATTTTATAAATTTAAATGGGTTTAATACTCAAAAAATAGTTATTATAGATTCGTTAAATAAACAAATTGGATTTGAAAATGGTAAAAGTGGAGCCTTAGTAAGACTTGGGGGATTTGAGATAAATAATCAAAGTCAAGTGTCACTTTCAATAAATGATTCAAACTATTTTTCGGATAAAGTTGGATTTCATTTAGGTACTTTTGATTCACAAAAAAACATATACAAATTCAAATATTATAAAGATGGAGATATCTTATTAAGTGCATTGAATGAACTTTCAATTAATGATGTGTTTTTGATTTTGATAAACAAAAATCAAAATATTTCAAATAATTTGAAAAATAAATTAATAGAATTGGGAAGCAAAGTAATAAGTAAAATTAATAATAATGATTTTTATTCTTTTTGTAAATTCCAAAGTGATATTTCAAGTATATATGAAGAAAAAAACATTAACAACATTAATGTATCAAAGTTTATTATTTATAATGAAGGCAAAAGCTATACAGCCAAATTTCAATTTGTAAAGAATAAAGCTTTAAAAATATTTTCAAATGATGAGATATCAATTGAATTACCCAAAATAGCAAAAGTAAGCAAATCAAATTTGTTAAATGATACAAATCAAGCAGATTTAATAGTTATAACGCATGATAGTGTAATATATTCAGCAACAAAATATGCTAATTATAGAGCAATAAAAAATGGAATTAGAGCTATTGTTGTTAATGTAGATGATATTTATAAAGAATTCAATTATGGTCAAAAAAGTGCTTTGGCTATTAAATCATTTCTTAGTTATGCATATAATAATTGGAGAAAACCAAGCCTAAGTTTTGTTGCAATTTGGGGGGATGCAAGTATTGATTGTAGAAAAGTAATTGAAGGCTCTAAAACTACTGACTTAGTCCCTTCATATGGACTACCGGCAAGTGATGCTTGGTATTCGTTTTTAAATTCAGATAACAAAGACTATGGAGCAAAATTTGTTGTATCAAGAATACCTACATATAATGAATCAACTGGTTATGATTATTTGGATAAGATTAAAGAATATGAAATAAATGAAGTTAAACCTTGGAAAAAGAAATATTTAAGTATATCAGCGGGTTCGGACAAAGTAACCGCTGAAGAGTTTTATAAGTATTCACAAATTTATTCATCTTATTTTATAGATGAAAATTTTTGTGCTGAGGTTGTAACTGTAAAAAGATTTGATTCAAATTACATTGAAAACTCTGAAGCTACCAGAATACGAAATGAGTTAAATAATGGAGCTTTTTGGACTACTTACATAGGTCACGGATCACCATCTCAATTAGAATTAGATGGTTGGAGACTGGAGACCAGAGGAACTAAATAACCCAGGCAAATATGGTGTACTAGCAACTGTATCTTGTAATACAAGTTCTTTTGCTGAATGGGCTTTTAATTGGGCAAGAAATGAAGAATATGTAATGACTCCTAAAAAAGGATTTATTAGTGCTATTGGTTCATCATCTACAGGTATAATTGATGTTGATTTATTACTTATGAGTAGGATTTTTTATTATTTAACAAATGAAGAAAGTCTTAATAATAATGTAGGTGTTTTATTGAATTTAGCAAAATCTGGATTGTCAAATGACATTGTTTCACTTGGAGCTAAATACCAATATACACTTATTGGTGATCCAATGATAAACTTATCATTTAAATTGGGTTCAGATATTTACATTGATAAAAATAATTATGCAATCCATAATGAAAATGGAAATTTAGAACTTAATGAAAATGATACTATTTGCAACTTGAAATTTGTTTTAAACAATAATGGATTTAAAGAACAAAACAAATTTAAATTAATCGGGCGACATACATATAACAATATTGTCGAAGATTACTTTAAAGAAATTGAGGGTGTTTGTTTAAATACACCAGTTTCTTTTAATATCAATATCAAAAACAAAGTCGGTGATCATAAATTTGAAGTTTTTATTGATTCAGAAAAAGTAACTAAAGATTATAATAGAGAAAATAATTATTCTGAATTTAGCTTTTCAGTATTTTCAAATGCATTATTAAAACTAGATCCTCAAGACTATTGGGATATTAATCCAATTGAACCAGAGTTTAGGTTAATTGATAACAGAGTTAATTATGAAAACAAAGAATATGAATTAGTTATAAGTGATTTTATTACTAATGATAAAGTAGTTACTGCAAATTATTTAGATATTGAGTTTAATGAAAATTATTTAAATTGGAAACCTAAAACAAAATTATTAAATAATCGAAAATATACTTTATCTGGAAGGTACAAAGATAAAACCACTCAAAACTATAGTGCTTGGATAAAAATACCATTTTGGACTAATGAAAAAAATAAATTGAATCAAGCATTACTATTATTAAACATTTTTGATGAAGATCAAATTGTTGATAGGCAGTTTGTTAAGATTGATTCAATAAACAAGAATTTGAAACTTACAAATTTTGAACTTAAAGTCAGTTTGGAAAGTATTGGAGGAAATGCACAATATACTAAGTATAATAAAATGGAAGTTACACCTGTTGATTCACTTTTTAAAACAAGAGTTTTTATTAATAAGCAATATCAAGATGGAATTCATATTGTTGTAATAAATTCTCAAGATAGATTTAAATTACCAGTTTATAGATGGTTTCAAACTGATTACAATATAAATCCAAAGATTGATACTGCAAATTATGCATCTTCAAGAATGAATATGTTTTTGAAAGATTCAATAGCAGATGATGATTACGTTCTATTTACTTGCTCTTCATATTCAGTAAATATGTTTAATTTCCCACCCATAAAAGGTGATAGTCTTCAAGGTAGAGATATATTATTAAGAGAGCTTAAAAGATTTGGAGCAAAAATGGCCGATTCATTAAGATTTTGGCCATCATATTGTTTAATAGGCCGACGTTCTAATCCTGAAGAAGCAATTGAAAAATACAAAGAATATGAACCAGTTAAAATTGATACAATCATAAATGTTTATGATAAAAAAGGCTATTTTGTAACTAAATCTTTTGGTCCAGCTAAAAGATTTTCAAAATTAACCCTTGAAGGAAATCTGAATACTGAAAAAGTTAAAGTAAAATTAAGTGTTATTGGAATAAAAGAAAATGGATCTATAGATACAATCAGTACTACTTTAACAAATGTTATTGATTTTGATTTAAGTAATATCAATACGAATATTTACAGGTATCTAAAATTTTATTTTGAAATAGAAAGATTGAATGAAAAAGCAAACCCAATTATACAAAGTATAAAAGTAGAATTTACGCCGTTAGATGAGATTGCTATGGTCAAAAAGTTGACAAAGGTAAGTAACGATACTATTGAAAGAGGATATAATTTTAAAATTAAAGCTGGATTTCAGAATATTTCACCTAGGGTTATTGCTGAATCTTCAAAATTAAGTATTGATCATATTTCAAATCAATCTACAACTCAAAATGAGTATACATTTTTAAATATTGAACCAAATAAAATAATACTATTTGATTCAACTATAAATTCAATAGATTTTGATAATGATAATATCTTTAAATATAGCTTGACTAGTGGAATATTGGAAAATGAATATTACAAATTTAATAACAACTATGTGAATAATTTATATGTTGCAAATGACATTGTAAAGCCAAAGCTTATACTGTATATTGATAGTTTAAATGTAAAACCAATGGATTATATTCAACAAAATCCAACAGTTACAATTGAACTTTACGATAGTTCACCTATTGATATAAAAGATTCAAATTCAATATTTTTAAGAATTAACAGATATCCAATTAAACCTTCAAATACAAAAATGTATGATTTAGAGTTATATAAAAACAAATCTGAATTTAAAGCCAAGCTAACATTGAAATTGGATTCATTATTAGATTATGGCGAGAATGTATTTACAGTAGTAGCAAAAGATGCTTCTGGAAATAGAGCTGATACAATTGACATCTATCTTTTAGTTTCAAATGCATTTCAGTTTAATGATGTTATTCAATTCCCTAATCCTTTTATTTCAAATACAAAATTTACATTAAATTTTAAATCTTCTATTAAAGAAGTGCCTTGTAAAGTAGATATTTACAATCTAACTGGAAGCAAAATAAGAACTATTAATAGTAATCTTAAACTAGGGCAAAATAGTATTTATTTTGATGGAAATGATGATGCTAGGAATACAATTATTGCAGGGATTTATGTTTACAAAATATATCTAGATTCTGAAAACTATGCAGAACCAATTATAGGAAAGTTTGTAAAAATTGATTAATATAGTTATATTGTAAAAATTAAAAATGGAATAGTAAAAATTGAAAAAATCAAAAGCAGTTGAAATCAAAGCTATTGGGTTAGCTAAACAATTGGATGTTAATCAATTAAAATGGTATTGCGATGAAAAACAATTCAAATTTAAAACTACATTAGAAGTTAAACCTTTAGACAAAATAATTGGTCAACCAAGNNGTCAACCAAGAGCTGTAGAAGCTATTAGGATGGGTGCTAAACTTAAAGCTAGAGGTTACAACATATTTGTAACTGGGCTTTCTGGGACTGGTAGAACAACTACAGTTAAACAAATTTTAAAAGAATTAACAACTGATTGCCCAATTACATATGATTTCCTTTATGTTAATAATTTTGTTGATAGTTCAAAACCAAATCTAATAAGGCTTACTCGTGGTCAAGGGAAAGACTTTGATAAATCGATGAAAGAATCAATTGATTATTTAAGATTAAAGTTGCCAACTATTTTTGAAGAAGAACCATATAATACACAAAGAAAGAAAATAATTGAAGATTATCAAAAAATGGAGAAATCTATTTTAAAAGAATTTGATAAAAAAATTGAACCTTTAGGCTTTTTTAGAGGTCAACTTCAAACTGATAATGGGCTGAATATTCCAGAAATTTTTCCCTTAGTTAATAAGCAACCTGTTCAAATAGAAACTATAGATGAATTAGTAACTGATGGTGCATTGAAACTTAATCAAGCCATTAAAATTAAGGATAATTATAATAAATTCAAAGAAGAACTTATAGATATGAGTAGAACTGGTCTAAAGTTAATGAATGAGTTTAAAAAAACATTGTTTGAGAGTGATAAAAATGCTTCAAAATTAATAGTTGATTCTCTACTTGATAATATAATTGAAAAGTATAATCATAAATCTGTTAATATATATATAAATGAAGTGAAAAAATATATTTTAGAGAATTTATATATTTTTGTGCCTTCTATGTTAGTTTTGTCTCCAATTCCTAATGTTACTCCCGAATCAATTGCAGAGCAATTTTATTTGTTAGAAGTTAATTTGATTTTAGATAATTCAGAAACTGATTGTGCTCCTATAATAATTGAAAGAATTCCTATTTATTCAAATTTGTTTGGAAATTTTGATAAAGCATATGATAAAAGTGGCGTTTGGTCAACTGATTTTAGAAAGATTAGAGCTGGATCTGTATTGCAAGCTGATCAAGGTTATTTAATTGTCAATGCAGATGACTTATTCAATGAACCGGGTGTTTGGCAGGCAATGAAACGAGTATTATTATATAACAAGCTAGAGATTCAACCAGTGGAATCAGTTTATCAAATGACTCAAAGCCATATTAAGCCTGAGCCTATTGATGTAGAAGTAAAAGTTATTATAATAGGAGGTCGTTCATTATATCGAATGTTGTTTGAGTACGAAAAAGGTTTTAAAAAGATTTTCAAAATAAATGCAGAATTTGATACAGAAACAAATTTGAATAGTGAAATTTTAGAAAATTATGTTAAGTTTATAGCAAAAATTTGCGCTAAAGAAAAATTACCCCCTTGTTCAAGAGATGGTGTTGCAGCGATTTTGGAATGGGCTGTAGAACAATCAGGTTCTCAAAATAGAATTACTTTAAAGTTTTCAGATGTTGCTGATTTACTAAGAGAAACTTCTTTTTATGATAGAGATTCATCAGATTCATCAATAACTAGAAATGATGTTAAAAAAGCAATTGAATGGAAGAAAAGAAGGCATGATTTGTTAGATGAAAAACTTACTGACGAAATAATTTCAGGTAATGTTATGATTGCTACCGATGGTGTGAGAGTAGGACAAATTAATGGATTAACAGTTTTGGATACTGGTCTATATTCATTTGGTAAACCAGCAAGGATTACAGCAAATGTTAGTGCTGGCACAGCTGGAATAATAAATTTAGAACGTGAAGCAAATATGAGTGGAGCAATACATAATAAAGGCGTACTTATAATAACTGGTTTTTTACAAGAAAGACTTGGAAAACATAAAGCTCTTTCCTTAACTGTTAGTTTGGCATTTGAACAGTCTTATGGCGGAATTGATGGTGATAGTGCATCTGCTGCTGAAATATATGTAATCCTTTCTGCTATTTCTGGTGTACCAGTCAAACAAAATATTGCATTAACTGGGTCTATGAATCAAAAGGGAGATATTCAACCAATAGGTGGTGTTAATCAGAAAACAATAGGTTTTTTTGAGATATGTAGACAGCGTGGATTAAATGGGGATCACGGTGTATTAATTCCATCTCAAAATGTCAAAGATTTAATGATGAATGATGAAATTATTGATGCTGTTAAAAAGAATGAATTTACAATTTATTCTTTTAGTAAAATTGAAGAAGGTGTTGATTTGATGTTTGGAATGCCTTTTGAGACATTTGATGAAAAAGGAAATCTTAAAGAAGATTGTTTGTTATTTAAAGTAAATAATGGTCTTGACAATTTAAGGTTAGCTATCAAAAATGAAGAAGAAGATGACAGAAGTACAAGAAGAAATAGAATTGCAAATAAATATAAGAAAAGAGTTTAATAATGAGAAAAGAAGTATTAATAGCACCTTCAATGTTATCAGCGGATTTTGCAAATTTAGAAAGAGATGTTAGAACTTGTGAATTAGCTGGAGTTGATTTACTTCATATTGATGTTATGGATGGTCATTTTGTACCTAATATTACAATTGGACCTTTGGTTGTTAACGCTCTAAGACCAATTACTAAATTGCCTTTAGATTGCCATTTGATGATATCAAATCCAGATCAATATATCGAATCATTTGTTAAGGCTGGTGCAGACTATATTTCTGTACATGTTGAAGCTACAAACCATTTACATAGGACTTTAGCTTTAATTAAAAGTTTTAATATTAAAGCTGGTTGTGTTCTTAATCCAATTACCCCATTAAATTATGCTTTTGATGCCGCAGAATATTGTGATTTTATTCTTTTAATGTCTGTTAATCCAGGATTTGGTGGGCAATCATTTATAAGTTCATTTTTAAAAAAATGTGAGCAGCTAAGAAATTTCTTAGATATTAATGGAATGAGTCATATTGATATTGAAGTAGATGGTGGTGTAAAACAAGATAATGTTAAACAAATTGTAAATGCAGGTGCAAATATGATTGTAAGTGGATCAGGACTATTTAATGGTGATTTAGTTTCAAATGTGATTAATATGAGAAATGAAATAAACTCTTAAAATTCAATATAAAATGTTATATTATGTCCTATTTGTGAGTCAATTAAAGGTTCACTGAATACTGTATAATCTATATGTGTTTTAAATGGAATACTTTTAATATCTGGACGTATAGTTACTCCACCACCCCATTTAGTCATTGGGAGTATTTTAGTAACTCCTTTATCTTCTCCGTATAAAGTAATTCCACCTCTAAACCCAATTGCTTCATGAACAATAGCTTCAAATCCTAAAACAAAGTTAGGAGATTTTTCATGCTGAGTCATAACTGCATCTATTCCAACTAATAAATATTTTGTAGCAGGGACATAGTTTTCTTCCATATCTCCACTAGCGGATGATCGAGTTTTATAAAATTCATCATTAAATCCAAATTCCATTGCTATTCCAGATCTAACAGTAAATGGAATTGGGTCATTATTATATTTTCGCGTGTTCCAAGCCATAGTTCCACCAATATTTTGAACAGCTAATCCAAAAGAAAAAGCATTCATAACATTAAATTTAGTTCCAATGTCAATAGCAGCTCCATCAGCATATAATCCAGAGTTTTGTAAATTATGTTTTAAATACTTTGCAGTAATACCAATCGAAACTGATTCTTTTTTGTAAGCTGCAGTAACACCCATTGTATATTGTAAGTCATTATAATTACCAATTTCTTGACCTTTATTGTTCCTACCAACAAACGAACCATTTGTCATCCCATTGATTCCAATTCCAATTCCAAAATTTTCATTAATTGATTGTGCCCAAGCTAAATTTGAATAACTTCTATTATATCCTAAAGAAGATACAGATATATTAGCAGTAGGAACATTAGATAAAGATGCAATTCCTGCTGGGTTGTAAAAAATTGCACTTGGATCATTAGCAGTTGCAGTATATGCACCAGCCATTGCTAATGCTCTAGCTCCTACATCACGAAGTAAATAAGATTCTGAATATCCACCACCACTAGTTTGACCAAATAAATTAATTGACAAAAAAAGTAAAAATAAAACTAAATTCAATACAAATGCAAAAAGCATTGCCAAATAGTTATTCTTTTTTAAATTCAATTTGTTTGGGTATATGTAGCCATTCAAATTAAGAGCTTGTATATTATTGTGCATATTTTTATCTCGAAACTATAAACTTTTCAGCTTTTCTAGTATTTTTGGTAACTAATATACAAAGATATACTCCATTTGGTAGATTTGTAGCCAAAAAATCATACTTTGTATCGAATTTGTTAGGAATACCTTTGTAAACCTCAAGTGCTTCTTTACCAAGCATATTATAGACTGTAATCTGTATATCACTGTTATAGTCATCTAACTCTATTTCGACCGAATAATTTTCAGTTCTTGACTTCCAAATTCTTGAGATTCTATTTTTAGATGCAGAATCAGATTGAACTTGAATAGAATTAGATAAATTACAATTAAAGCATAAGTCAATATTCTCAATTTTTATGCCAATAGAATGATTAAGTGTTTTTTTTATGTTAATATCTGAAAAATTCAAATAATTAAGTTGAATGTTATTAGAAAATGAATAAAAAGGTATGAATAGAAATAATAGTAACAAAGATATTACAATTTTAAAAAAAATATGATTATATTTACAATTGAAAAGTAACAAAAGTTGATTATTATTGTTATTTAAATAAAAAAATAAGTGTAAATTAAAAATGAAACATAAATTACTAATTAGTTTTTTAATATTTGCATTAAAAATAAATGTTTTGAGTCAAACCATGCAAATTTATGGCTTTGATACAAAAAATTATCCTTATGTAAAGTCAAATGTATATATTTTAGATAAAGATGGTAAATTAGTTAAAGACATTAACAAAACTGATTTCAAAATCAAAGAAAATGGTGACAATAAAATAGTAAATGATTTTATTTGTCCACCCATTAGTGGTAAATTGCCAGTATCTGCTATACTTTGTTTAGATATCTCTGAATCAATGAACCACGATAATAGACTTACTAATGCTAGGAATGGTATATATCAATGGATCAATGCGATGGATAGTACCAAAGATGAAACTGCACTTACTGGTTTTGCTGATATTGCTATTTTGTTTTCAGACTTTACAAACGATTCTGTAAAAATTAGAAAATCATTTGACAGAATTTTTGTTAGGTCAGGTACTGACTTCAATGAAGGATTTATTAATCCAAATTATGGATGTTTAGAAATTGCAAAAAATGCCAAAAATAGACCTATAATTATATTTATTACTGATGGGATTGGAACTGGTGACGAGTCTAAAATATTAGAGAAAGCTAATTCTTTAGATGCAAGAGTATTTACTATAACTATAGATACATTACCTCCACCATTAATTCTTAAAAATATTTCTGAAAAAACAGGTGGAATATGTTTTAGTAATATTACAGATGATTTAGGTTTAAGAAATGCATTTTCAATAATCAAAAAAAATGCTGAATCAATTAGTCCATGTAGTTTTAATTGGCTTTCAAGTGGTTGTTTATCAGAAAAAGAAGTTGAATTTACTTATTTACCTTTTGGAATAACAAGTAAATTGAGTTTTAAAGGTATTGACTCTATGCAAGCAAAATTTGAAATAGGACCAGATAGATATATTGTTTTTACTCCAACTACTACTGAAAAAATCATTTCAATTACTGCTAAAAATGCTCCTATAGATATTAAAAATATTAAGTTTAGTAATAATCGTTTTTATTTTGAATTAATTGATAGCATACCAAATTTTACATTATCAAGAGATTCTACTTTTAAATTGAAAATAAGAGCAAATCCTAGTAATGATTCAAGTTTTACTCTTTGCACTGTGGAAATCATTGGTTCGACATGTGTTGATAACCAGTTTTATTGTGTAAGTGGTAATCCAGGATTAACTCCTCGTAATGGTTCAATTCGTATTTACAGACCAAATGGTGGTGAAGAATTTTTAGCTAAATCAAAAGAGAAAATAGTTTGGAATGGTACAGTTCCTTCAAAAAATTCTATGATTGAGTATTCTTATGATGGTGGTCAAAAATGGGCTACAATTGACTCGAATGCTAAAGGTAATAGTTATGATTGGAATGTACCTGATGTTAATAGTATAGAATGTAAAGTAAGAATCACTCAATTTGCAAAAGAATTTGGAAGACTTTTATTTTCAATAAATACAGATTCAATTAATGTTAATTCATTAGCTTGGAGTCCAGAAGGTAGTTTCATTTTGGCTGGCTTAAGAGATTCGTCATTTGCTGTTTTTAATGCAATCGATGGTACTTTGTATTGGAAAATGAAAGCACACCAAGCACAAGTTAAATCAGTAACTTGGTCACCAGATGGGATTAGATTTGCAACTGCTTCAGAGGATTCTACTATTAGGATTTTTAATGTTTTAAAAAAAATAGAAATAGATTCAATAATTGGTTTAGGATCTCAAATTAATTCAATTGCTTGGAGTCCTAAAAATGATTTTCTATTGTCAGGTGGATTGGATACAGTATTATATGTATTTAATGTTGGTGATTTTAGTCTGTTTAAGAAGATTAATTTAACTAATTGTATAATAAATCAGATTAAGTATTCTCCGCAGGGAAAATATATAGGAATTGCATCAGTTGATAGCACTGTTAGGATTTTTGATCCATTCAACTATTCTTTAGCAAATAAATTAAGTGATAACAATTTGTTAAGTGGGGAAACTCATCGAGGTCCTGCACTGTCTTTAGCTTTTAATGGGAATTCAACAAGAGTTGTTACATCAGGAAAAGAAAATCTAATAAAAGTTTGGAATATTAGTAGATCAAAGGACAGCTTGGAAAACACATTTATAAATAAAGACAGTTATTCTGTGAATTCAGTTGACTGGAATCCAATAAACAACTTAATATCTAGTACAGGTTTGGATGGGAAAGTATTGGTTTTTAAACAGGATTTATCTGTATTATATACATTTAATGGAAGTTGGAATCATAATGCTGTAGTATTCAGTCCTGATGGTACTAGAATTGCTTCAGGTTATGAAGGAATTAATATACCTGATAAAATTGATGTTTACTCTATTGATGTTTTCCCTTTACAAAGAGCTTTATCTGACAATTTTTTCTCAATAGTAAAACCAAATTTTACTCAAAAAGTAATTACTTTTGGTGATGTAAAAGTTAGTAGTTCAAATGAAATAACAACTAATAATTTTTATGTTTATAATTTAAAAACACCTTTAAAAATTGATTCAATTAAAATAATTGATGATATAAATAATTCATTCGATATAGTTTCTGAGAGAGATTTTGAAATTAAAAATTTGAAACAAAATTTTACAACTTTCTTTTTTAGACCAAAGGTAATTGGCATTTCTAAAGCAAAAATATTATCATATACTTCAATTGGTAATATCAAATCAGATATTGTAGGAAATGGTATAGATTTATTACTAAAGCCAATTAATTATGATTTTGGTGAAGTTGTTGTTAATGATACTTTAGAAAAAAACATACCATTACTTTTAAACAATTCAAATACTCAAATTAAAATAGATGGCTTTAGTTTGACTGGACCTGATATAACAAATTTCAAAATATTAGAAAAATCTTCGAATTTTGATTTGAACTCAAAGGATAGCAAATATTTGTCTATTAAATTCGAACCAAAAAAAGAAGAGAGATACTTAACTTCAATAAAATTTCAAAATCAGTTAGACTCTACATTTAGTTTTATTAGTGGAATAGGTGTTAAACCAAATATTAATATAATTAACAAATTGAATTTTGGTGATGTATATTGTAATGATTCTATAATTAAACAAATAAAAATTGCAAATAATGGAAGTGGAACTCTTAAAATTACTGAAGTCAAACTGAGTTCTGGAAGCAGTGATTATTATTTACTTAATATTTATAAAAATATTAATTTGTTAAAAGGCAATGATACTACAATTTTATTGGTATTCAAGCCAAAACTTTCAGGAATTAGAATTGGTGAGTTAACTATTATCTCTAATGCAATAAATTCTTTGAAGAATGAAACAACAGTTAGTTTAATTGGAACAAAAGAAGAAATTGATTTCACTTTAATTCAAAGTTTATTAGAATTCAAAAGTTTATTACCTGGACTAGCTGAAGTTAAAAACATCTCAATAATAAACAATAGTTTAATTCCAATTAATTGGGGAAACAAATTTCCTATAAGCATTTTATCAGGTAGATTTCAGATTGAAAGTATTATTCCAAATACAACTTTACCAGGAAAAACTTCGTTAGTTAACATAAAGTTCAATGGAGGAACAAAAGGAGAAACTATTAAAACTAGTTTTAAGTTTTTAGACACTTGTGGTAATTTTAAAAACCTTGATTTAAAAGCATATATTATCAGTGATAATCCACAAATTGTTTCCGATGACACGATTAAGTTTAATGATATTTTATGTAAATCAGACTCAGCTCAAACAAATTTTGAATTTAGTAACAATGGTGGTGAAACTTTAGAGATTTATAATATGTTTATTTCTGGAGACGATAAAGATGCTTTTATTTTAGATGGGCGAACAAAATTTCAAGTTATCAAAGGAGGAAATGATTTTACTAGAATTAAGTTTATACCTCAAAATGCAATACAAACAAGAGATTACAAAGCATTTTTAAATATTAAAACCAATGATTTAAAAGCTAATAAGAGTGATAGTATTTTGCAAATTCCTTTAATTATTAAAAAATACGAAGTAGGTTTTTCAACAAGCACAACTGTTGTAAATTTTAGATTTATAGGTACTTTAAATCCTGGGACAAAATATTTTGAAATAAAAAATACTGGAACATTAGCTTTAAAATGGAATAAAATTCCAAATTTGAACTTATTTAACATTGTTGTTACACCACCTATTACCCCAGTTGGTTCATCTTCAACAGTATCAATTGATTATATTGGAACTATACCAACTTCAATTGTAACAAATTTTTTAAAATTAGAAGATACATGTAATCATGAAGTTAATATTCTTTTAAAAGTTATTCCAGCAGATGTTGCTCATGCATCAATAAAAATCGGATCTGCATCTGTTAAAATAGGTGAGGAATTTAGTTTGCCAATTTACTTACAAAATTCTTCGAACTTGGCTCAAACAAACTTGAAAAGTTTAAAGATAGAATTGCAAATGAATTCAACTTTATTGTATTGCAGAGATGTTAATTTAATTAATAAATTGGAATCAAATTTAAGAACTTTAGAGATTCCAATTGTTTTACAAAATCTTGATGATGGATTAATTTACAATCTTCCATTAAAATCACTTTGGGGCAATGATTCAGTATCTCAAGTATCAATTTCTAATATATCTGTACTAGGAAATGATGTTTCATCTATTGAATTTGATACTTTGAGTGGTAAAGTAACAGTTACAGATTTGTGTAAAAACGGTGGTACTAGATTATTTTTTAGAGATAAACCTATTTCATTAAATATTTTTCAAATAAATCAAGATTTGAATATAGAATTTAATTTAATCGAAGATGGATTTACAGATTTAAGTATTTTTGATTTGAAAGGTAATAAAATTAGAAATATAGAATCAAAAGAAATGAAAATTGGAGAATACAACTTTAATTTTAATTCTAAATCATTAACTCAAGGGAAATATTTTTTAGTTCTTAAAACAAGCACTAAAATTTTATCAAAACCTTTTAATGTAATCAATTAAGTGTATTTTTGAGGATACATTTGAAAATAAGTTAAATAAGAAAGGCTTTCTGGAGATTCAATTATAAAAACCTTAGTATCAGTAGCTGCTGTTATATCTAATGAAAGTTCTTCATATACTAGCATAAAGTCATCATCTCCAATACTATGACTACTCATTTCAATACTACCTTTAATGCAATATATTGAATAATACGAAGTTGGTTCTAATGCTAAAAAATGATTTCCAGCAAAAAAAGTAATTTCCTTTATTCTAAGACCATAAGAATCAAGTTCTATAGGAGACCCACTTCCAACTATTGTTTTAATTATTCTTTTTTGAGCTTCAATTACATGAAAGAGGTCTGAATTGAAATCAGTATAAATTGCAGGTAAAGTCAATGTTTTTTTTAAATCTGGATTAAACCAAATTTGAAATATTTGTGTACCTGGATGAAATCTTTCAGAATGCGAAATCCCAGACCCAGATTTAATAACTTGAGCATCTCCAGCATGTAATTTATTCCAAGTTTTGCTCTTTGAATCAAAATGTTCAATTGATCCCCTTATAAGATAAGAAAAGATTTCAAAACCTTGATGAGCATGCATACCAATCGTGCTTCCTACTTCTGAGAAAGCATTTGCCCAATAGAATAAATTTGAATAGGGTTTTAATTTTCCTTTGTCTTGTGGAAAGCCAATTGGCTTATTTTCAACAATGTCACCATCATTAAATTCACCATAACATTGGTTCTCTTTATAAAAAACATCAATAGACATAAACAACCTTTTTAGTTCTTAGATTATTCAGCAATAAATATACCAAAAGAACTTTTTAGAATAATATTAAGAAGATAAAATTTATTTTAATATATATTAAAAAATATTAACAAAAATACTTAAAAAAAATTAATTTTTACCATAATTTTATGAAATTAGAATTAATCGTATTTTTCAAAAAGGATGTCTTTTCGTTCATAGCCCATATCTCTTAAAGAATTTCTAGCTTCTTTAATCATTACTTCCCATCCACAAAGATAAAACATTGCTGGTCTTTTATCAGAAAACAATTCCTTATAAATATTATGAACATAACCTTTAGCTCCTGACCAATCTTCTTCTCTTGATAGTACTGGAATATAATGAAATTCAGGATTATTTTTATCTAAATCATAAAGTTCCTGAGCCAAACATAAATCTTCTTTGAATCTAGATCCGAAAACAACATAAATATTTTTATGTGGGATTTTTTTATTCATAATATCAAGATACATTGATCTAAATGGTGCAAGACCTACTCCTGTACAAATAAAACATATATCTTTCTCAATTATTTCAGGTAAAACAAACCTACCTAAAGGTTTTGATATTTTTAGTTCAGTTCCAATTTTAACTTCATTAAACAAATACTCTGTGCCTAAACCCTTTTCTTTATGAACAATTAAAAATTCAATTTTGTTATTATTAAGTGGTTCACTAGAAATAGAATATTGTCTATAAGTTTTTTTATCTTCAATTGGCATATCAATTTTAGCATATTGTCCAGATTTAAAATCATAAAATTCTAATTCAGGGAATTCTACATAAAATCTATTTACATTTTTAGTTTCTTGTGTTATATTTGAAACTCTACCATTAAAATATTCAAAACTTGACATAAAGGGCTTTTCTGGGTATGTGATTAAAACTTAGCTATAAACGAATCCAATATTTAAATATTATGCTATGCTGAATTATCTTTATTCAAAATGTTAACTCTAATACTTCGTTAATAATTGAAATTTGAAACAAAAATGGTTTTATTATGATAATTATACATAATGCTTCAAGTAGGGGGCATTCAAATCATGGATGGCTAGACTCTTTTCACTCATTTAGTTTTGCTGATTATTACAATCCGAACAAAATGAATTTTGGAGCTTTGCGCGTACTAAATGATGATAAAGTAATCGGTGGAGAAGGTTTTGGTACTCATCCCCATAACAATATGGAAATAGTTTCAATTCCTATTTTGGGAGAAATGACACATCAAGATAGTAGTGGCAATGAGAAAAATATAATTCCCGGAGAAGTTCAGATAATGTCAGCTGGTACTGGTATTTATCATAGTGAATATAATTCCTCCCCAAATGAGGATTTAAGATTTCTTCAAATTTGGGTAATGCCCAAAGAAAAAGATATTAAACCAAGATATGATCAAAGATTTTTTGATTTAAATCTAAGAAAAAACTTGATTCAAAACGTAGTCTCACCAAGTAATAGTGATGCTCTTTGGATTAATCAAGATGCTTATTTTAGTTTGAGCAATTTAGAAAAAAATAATAGTGTTGAGTACAAATTGAACAATGATAAAAATGGAGTCTATATCTTTTTAATTGAAGGTGAAATATTAGTAAAAGATGTTGTTTTAAAACAACGGGATTCAATTGGAATTCATAATGAAGGGAAAAGCTTTGAATTAAAAGCAAATCAAGATAGCAAGATATTGATTATTGAAATACCAATGGAATTTTAAAAGGATTATTAATTAATGAATTCATATAGTTTAGGAATTAGCGGCTCTTGGATATTACTGATTATTTTATTTATAACTTTTTTGTTTTATTCATTTTTTGTT
>JAPLFM010000270.1 GCA_026390675.1 Candidatus Kapaibacterium sp.
CTTAGCCAAGAAGCAAAAAGTGAATCGGCATCAGGATGAGATTCTTCAAGACTATTAGTAAGATAAACTCTTAGACGTTGACCACCCCGTCCATCTGATACTGTTGGTTTATATCCAGTTTCTTTTAATAGTAAGTCGAGTTTTAAGTGAGCCATTGCATAACTCGCCATCAAAAGTTCAAAACCATTCAAGCGAGGCAGTAAATCATTTTCAACATAGCTACTCCAAATTCCTTCCTGCCCTTTGAATTTATTATGAATATGATTAACAACTTCTGCAAGAAAGGTACCTGTGCCAGTTGCTGGGTCTAATATTTGAACTTTATGAACTTCTTTTTCAATTTCTTTTCCTTGCTGATTGATTTTAATTTTTATTTTGCTATTATCAGCCAAACCTTTTGATAATCCAAATTCATCTTTTAAAATTTCGTCAACAGCACGAACAATAAAATTAACTACTGGCTTGGGCGTGTACCACACTCCTCTTGCTTTTCTTAGTTTTGGATCGTATTCACTCAAAAAAGTTTCATAAAAATGAATTATAGGGTCTTCAGTTTGAGTTTGTTTGCCAAAGTTAGCCAAAAGTTCTTCAACATTAGAGGCTAAAAATATTTCAACTAAGCTATCAACAATCCATTTGATACGGTCGTCAAGGTCGGGACCAGCAATATACCCAAATAGCTTTCTCAAAAAAGGATTGGATTTGGGAATTAATTCAGCCGCTTCTTGTCTTGAAAAGTCATCTAAAGTTTTGTCGTGAAGTCTTGCAGCAAACATACCATAAGCTATTGTTTGTGCATAAACATCAGCAAATTCTTTTGCTTTTATATCGTGAATAAGTATTTTCTTAAATGCATTCATTTGCTCTTTAAGTGTGCTATCCTCTTCATTTTTTTCATCACTATTGAGTGCTTTTTCAATAACATCAGAGAGCATTCGAGCTTTACCAGCCATCATTTTAGCAAGTTCTTTTGAGCTTTTGATTGATTGACTAATGAAAGTACAGAAATTTTTAATTAAGTTAGTAAACTCGTTAAAATTTTGAGATAGTGGTATTATTTTCCCATTTTGAATTTCCGCAATAGAAACTTTGGAAACAAAATTACCTCGAATATAAAGATGAAAATGAATGTAATCAGTAAAAATTAGATTTTCGAGTGAAGATTTGTATCTATCAAATTGTTCTTTATTGCCAGTTTTTTTTGTTCCATCTAAATCACTATCGCCAATATCTTTTGCTTCGATAAATCCAACTGGAATATCTTTTTTGGTAATGATATAATCTGGAGCCCCACATTTTTGTCTTTTGGGTTCATTTGTAGCAGTAATTCCGTGTACAATACTTTCAATTAATTGTTGTAAATCACCACGGAAAGTATGCTCAGTTGCATTGCCCAACTTATATCTATTATTGACATTTTCAATGTATTGTTCAATTGTCATTTTATATTTAATTATTTCGAAATTATAATTTACAATTTAATCAAAAACTAGTAAATTATCTAAAAACAAATATAAATTCGCTTGCGACAAATTAATGATAAATGGGAAATGTTTAATGAAATTGGGAATGTGAATACCAATACCAAGACGCATAATCATGCGTCTCTACGAATGCGAAAATGTAGGAACCACTTCCGTCTTGCAAGCAAGCCACCTTCGCCAGCGAAGGACAAATACAAATCAATCGTATGAAGAATGACAAGAAAAAATTCAAAACACAGACACACAATGACAAGACAGAAACTAAGACTGGATATCTCGCTTTGCTCGATATGACAAGGCAAATACTAAGGAAATATTTAATCCTATTTTTTTCTATAATAAATACTACATCCAAAAGATTTAGTTTCTGGTGTGGAAACAATACTATTAGCCAAAAGTTCATTTACAGCGTTTGCAATAAATGAATTTGCTTTTTCAGGATGTTCACCATTGTCATCAATTGCTCCACTATATTTTATTATCCATAAATCATCTTCCTTCCAGATTACAAAAGCTTGTGGCGTATGACTGGCACCAAACATATTTGCTACATTTTGTGTAGCATCTTGCAAATAGTTGAAATTGTATTTCCCAGCTTTTGCAACTTTTTTCATATCGCTTAAGCATTCATCTTCGTAAATCAATGAATCCATGGGATTTATTGCTATTAGTGGAACTCCAAGTTTTGAATTTTTACTATTCAAATCGTTTAGTCTCTTTTTGTATAATTTCGCAAAAGGGCAATGGTTACAAGTAAAAATAACTATAAATCCTTTTGCTTGTTTAAAATCAAGTAAGGATATATATTTGTTCTCTGTGTTTTTTAAAACAAAATTCTCAACTACTTTGCCAATTACTGATACAGGCTCTTTAGTAGAGGCAATATTAGTGAAAAAAGCAAAAATCAAAAATATTAATATTATTTTTTTCATTTTACTTTTTAATAAATTGTTGTGTTGAAATACTTTTAGTTTTTTTGTCAATTATTTGAATAAAGTAAGCACCAGCAGTTAAATTAGAAATATCAATTCCTTTTTGAATTTCAGGTTGTGGTAGCATCATTACAGTTTTACCTTTTGAATTAGATAAAGTAACGTAATAAATTTCAATATCATTGTTGCTCAAATTTACATATAATTTGTTTTCTGTTGGGTTAGGGTATATTGAAAAATCAAAATTTATAGATTTGTTATCTTCAACAGAAGTTGGATTTTTAACAATAAATTGTCCCATCATACCACCATCTTCGTGGTTTGCAAAATGGCAATGATACATAAATGGATGTATTTCATCAGCATAGTCAGCAAATTTCGCAACAAATGAAACATTTTCACCCAGAGGTACAAACATTACATCTTTCCATCCTGATTCGTGACTACCAACACTAGCACTTTTACCATTTCTAGCAACTATTTTGAACTGTACATCATGAATATGAAATGAATGTCCAAATACATTATTGTTAGCAATTGTCCATTTTTGAACTTCATTAAAGTTTATCGTTTTATTAATTTTATTTAAAGTAAAAGGAGTATTATCAAGAGTAAATGGTGTGCTTGGCGGTTGACCACCAGTTATATTTACAGTTGTAGTTGAAGTTGCATCTGATTCTTTCAAATAATCATTTGTAACTAATTTAGCTGGTATTTGATTAATTGAATTTGGCAAACTACTTCCTACATTTATATGAAGCACTCCAAAATCTTTATTGTTAAGTAAGCTACCGAATTGTCCACTTGTTGCTGGCTCTCCACCTGGGAAACCAAAAGTTTGTCCTGAATTATATGCTTTCAAATCAATACTTGTACCTGTATTATCTTTTGATAAGTCAAGCAGAATTTCAATTCTTTCTCCAACCATTAATTTAACTCTTGTAACAGCTACAGGAGCGTCTAATAAGCCACCATCATTCCCAATAATATAGAAAGTTCTATTATCACTAAAGCCTAAGTTATATCCTCTTTCAATCTCTGCATTAAGTATTCTCAACCTTACAACTTGTTTTGGTAAAGTAACTTGTGAATTCATCACTCCATTTGTTAGCAAATAGTCGCCATAAGCAACATTTTGAACAACAAATTGGTTATTCGCATCAAATTTTCTACTTGTAAAAACAAGCGGAATATCATCTACTCCATAAGTTCTAGGCAAATTTAATTTTGATTCTATTGTATCTCTAACTATAATAAACCCACCAATACCTTTTGAAACATGTTCCAAAGTCATTTCGTGCAAATGTGGGTGATACCAATATGTACCAGCACTATTGTTTACTTTCCAATAAGGCTGCCAAATTGTTCCCGGTGGGATTACTTGATGAGGTCCACCATCCATAACTGCAGGCAGATGCATTCCATGCCAATGAATAGTAGTTGAGTCATTTAGATAATTGCGAACATTTAAATGAACTTCTTCACCTCTATTAAAAAATAAAGTTGGTCCCCAATATTTACCATTAATAGCTCCAGTAATTGTTTGGTTACCACTACTTACTATTTGAGCAAATGTATCTCTAATATTTAGATTAAACTGAGTACCAGATATAGTATCAGGTATCCATAAATTATTATATGTTTGAGTAAATATGTTGTTTTGATTTAAAAAAAATAATGAAACTATGATTAAGAAATAGATTTTGTTTTTCACAAATGACCCCTGTATTTAAAATATTGCTAAGTAAATACTTAGACGACAATAAACTAAGAATCACTTCATAGTATTTACTTTTTTACAAACTTTTTGGTAGTGGTACTTTTTGTTCTTTTGTCTATAAATTGAATTATATATGTTCCTGGTACCAATGCAGAAACATCGATAGTAGTTGAAATATTAGGTTGGTTCAAAGAAAGCACTGTTTTACCTTCTAAATTTAAAATAATAATATTGTCTATTTCAGAAATATTATCGTATTTAAAATTCAACTTATCTTCAATAGGATTTGGATAAATTTCCAATTGATTTTTTATAGTAGAAGATTCTTGTATATCACTTTTGGCAAATACTCCTGTAGCAATTAAGTTTGAAGTTTGCCAAAGTGGTTTTCTCGCTGGGTGATTCAAAGCATTTACCATTCTTCCTACTTGGCCTACTGAAAACATTTTATAACAGTTATTATATGTCATATAGTTTTCTGCATTGCAAAGTGAACTATTTGGATTGTCACCTTGGGGCATACCTACTGCTGGTGGGAATGGGCAATTAGGTAAAAGTGCAGAAGGGCTGGTATGACAGCCTTCACCATTATAACCGTTTGGAGTATCGGGGACATTATCATTATCTTGTGATTTTGTGTCGTAGCAAGATCCATTTACAAAAAGGTGAGCTAAATCGAAAAAATGACCAAATTCGTGAGTAAAAACTCCAGTAAACTCAGAGAAATAGCCATTTGAAGCAAGACTACAATTTTTACCTAAATATCTTCCGTTATAACAGATTCTAGCCATTTTATTTTTCGACATATTTAAATCTGGTCCCCAAGCAATTCCTGATAGATTAAACGCTCCAGAGCCTGACCAATCTTTTTGAACGTATATATTCATATATTTAAAATTGTCCCAAGCATCTGCCTGCACTTCAGCTACTGGGTCTGAAGTATTAGTTTTGGCATAACTTGCTTCAAATTGATGAATTACCATTCCATTAGTAGGTTTACCATTTGGATCAATCTGTGCTAATCTAAATTCAATATTGAGTGTGCCTCTTTTGATTAAAAAAGAATTGTGAACAGAAGTAAAGTCAGTATTTAAGCCAATAAAATCTTTGTTTAGTTCATCTAATGCGGATTGTATTACACTAATATTTACAGGAGAATCATTTTGCATAACTGTACCAGTTGGGCTTTCAGGACCATAAACGTGAAATACTACTGGTATAATGTATGTAATACTGGAATCAGCTAAAGTGTTGTTGATTTTTTTATTGTGATTATAATAAGTATTAATATAATTTTCAATAAAAAGCTTTTTGGATTGCTCTTCAAGAGTAATTTCATTTTGACTTTTGGGTGTTAATTTCCCAACATCATCAATATTAAAAACTGGTGCTTGGCTAAATATACTGCCGAAAGTTAAAGCAAAAACGATAAAAGTTAATATTTTCATTTTGGTTAATTAAGTAAATAATGATTTGCAATATTACATATTAATTTTTAAAATATTACCACGATAATTGGAATTTAATATTTTAATAAATTTGGGAATCTCTAGACTGGGAACTTTTTAACACTTTTTTTGACGGTGACAGAATTAGAAATAACTTTTACTTTACAAAAAAGCAATAAAAAGCATTAGAATTAATATAAAATAGTATTATATTGGGAAGTTAATAATTGATATTTTTGAAAAAGTTATGAGAATATTTGCTCAAACGGGTTTTGATTTCAAAAGATTTGATTATTTGTTTTTATTTCTATAAAAATCAGAGGTTTTTTATGAAAATAACTTTACGAACAAATAAAGTACTAGTATTAATAAGTATTCTTGTGAGTATTCTATTATTTGCTGTTACTTTGACTACTTACATAAACTACAAATCAGCTACCAGTTTTCTTAAATTGGCACTACTTGATGATGCAGAGCACGAAAAAATGTATATAAATACATTATATCAACTTGGATTTACTAAAGATTCTATTGTAAATATAATTAATCGAAATAAAATAATAAAAAGATCAATAGGCAATTCTGGTGAATTTAGTATTGGTGAAGTTTTTGGTGATAGTATTAGAGTGTTAGTTAGAAAAAAAAACAATATCAAAAATCTTAAATCAATTATAATTTCAAAAGACATGTCTTTCGCTTTACCTTTGAGATTAGCTTTAAATAATAAACAAGGTGTTTGCAAAGGTTTGGACTATAATGGGAATGAAGTATTTGCTGGATATACATATTTTGAACCATTAAAATTGGGTATTGTATCTAAAATTAGTTTTATAGAAGTAATTGAACCATATTACTATTCAATTTTATTATCAATTTTAATTTCAATAGGATTAATACTTATTGGGGCTATTAAAATAACTAAAACGATAGAACCAATTCTAGATCAGATAAAAGAAAGTGAACAATTTAATAAACAAATAATATTACATGCAAATGAGGGTATAATTGTTTATGATAAAAACATGAAGTATATAGTCTGGAATAACTTTATGGAAGATTTCACAGGTTTGAAATCAAATGATGTAATTGGAAAACATCCATTAGAATTATTCCCTTTTTTAAAAGGAACTGGAGTTATACAAGCAATTGAAAATGCTTTAAAAGGAATATCAAGTTTAGAAATTGATTTACCTTTTACTATGCCAGTATCTGGCATCTCTGGCTGGGCATCTGACAAAACTTCTCCACTATATAATTCTAAAAACGAAATAATAGGTGTAATAACATTTGTTAGAGACATAACTGAAAGGAAAAAAGTTGAAGAGGAATTGATTGGACTAAATAGAAATTTTTTGATATTTCTTGAAAACACTGAAGATTTTGTTTACTTTAAAGATGAAAAAAGTAGATTAGTTTTTTGTAGTCAAGCATTAGCAAAACTCGTTGGATATGTCAGTTGGAGAGAATTGATTGGTAAACACGATTCAGAAATATTCCCAGAAGAAACTGCAAATATTTATATTGAAGAAGAAATTCCAATTTTTAATGAAGGTAAAACCTTAATTAATAAAATCGACAAATTTTATTATGAAAATGGAAAAGTGGGTTGGGTAAATACTTCTAAATTTCCTATTTTAAATGATGCTGGTAAAGTAATAGGTATGTTTGGCTTAAGTAGGGATATTACTGAAAGTCAAAATACTGAAGAAGCTATTAAAGAAACAAATTTAAAATTAGAAGAAGCAATCAAAGAAAAAGACAAATTCTTTTCAATAATAGCACATGATTTGAAATCACCATTTAGTGGATTTTTAGGATTAACCAAATTAATGGCTGAATCAGCAGAAACACTTACATTAAATGAAATAAATGAAATATCAATTGCTATGCAGAATTCTGCTAAGAGTCTTTATTCATTACTAGAAAATCTACTTGAATGGTCAAGAATGCAAAGGGGAATGATAAGTTTTACTCCTGAAAAAGTAATGTTAAAATATTTAGTTGATCAAAATTTTGAAATATTAAAAAATAGTGCAAGTCAAAAAAATATAAAATTGGTAGAAAACTTGCCACATAACTATGAAGTAATTGCAGATATATCAATGCTTAATACAGTATTGAGAAATTTAATTTCAAATTCAATTAAATTTACAGAAATGGGTGGTACTATAGAAGTAGGCATAAAAGAAGATGCTCAAACTAAATCTAAAGCCATATATATAAAAGATAATGGAATAGGAATGGATGATGATATTAAAAGCAAATTATTCAAGATAGATCAAAATGTATCTCGACCAGGCACAGAAGGCGAATCAAGCACAGGCTTAGGGCTTCTGATATGTAAAGAATTCATAGTGAAACATTCAGGTAAGATATGGGTTGAGAGCGAAGAGGGTAGGGGTAGTACATTTTATTTTACTCTGGGTTAATTCATAACTCATAACTCATAATTCATAATTCATAATTCATAATTCTTTTGCAAACCGTTTGCAAATCATTTTAAAATGGATTCCATTGTAATAATAATAATTTTCATTGTTTTGTACTTTATAAAATACAAAAGAGTGAAAAATGGAAAAGAATCTATTCCAATTCAACCCAGCCGAAATAGCTATGTATATTAGCAAAGGCAAGTGGGAACTAGCAAAACATTTGGAATTAATCAATGAAAAGCTAATCAAAGTTGCAAAACGAGAGATCAAAAGATTAATAATCAATATGCCACCAAGACATGGTAAGAGTGAACTTATTTCACATTATTTCCCATTTTGGTATTTGGGCAATAACAAAGATGAAAATGTAATACTTACTACCTATTCACAAAATTTTGCAAATAGATTTGGTAAACGGCTTCGCAGCCTTTTTAGAGAGTTTGGTAAAACATTTTATGATATGGATATACATAAGGATTATAAAGGAGCATCGGAGATAAAAACTACAAAAGGTGATGGTAGTATATATTGTGTTGGCAATGGTGGTTCGATAACAGGAAGAGGAGCAGACCTATTAATAATTGATGATCCAATTAAAAACCAACAAGATGCTTCAAGTATGAAGCTAAGAGATAATTTGTGGGATTGGTTCCAATCAACTGCTTACACAAGATTAGAGCCCAATGGTGCAGTAATTGTTGTAATGACTAGGTGGCACGAGGATGATATTTGTGGAAGGATATTAGCAAATGAGCCAGATCAATGGGAAGTATTGAGTTTGCCAGCTATAGCAGAAAGTGAAGATGATCCTTTAGGCAGAAAAGAAGGTGAGGCACTTTGGAGTTCAAAATTTAATATAGATATATTAAATCAAAAAAAGCAAAGCAATGGTGCATATTTCTTTTCAGGACTTTATCAGCAAAACCCAGCTCCACTTGAAGGTGGCAGTTTCCCTAAAAGCTTATTTAGATATTTTCAAACTAATGAAGAATTTTACTTACTTGATTGCAATAACACAATTAGTATAACCAAATCAAAATGTTCAATATTTAGTACAATGGATTTGGCAATGAGTTTGAAACAAACTGCCGATTATACTGTATTAATTACTTTTGCAGTAACACCCGACCATTCTGTTTTAATTTTGGATATTATAAGAGAAAGAATGGAAAGCACTAAACATATTGAGATAATTAAACAAGCTTTTGCAAAATGGAAGCCAATATCAATTGGAATTGAGCAAGTTCAATATCAAACTGCACTTATTAATGATGCACTTAATTTGGGATATCCAATTAAAGCACTCAAACCAATTGGTGACAAACTTGTTCGATCTTATTCAATTTCCAATTTACTATCTGCTGGTAAGATTTATTTTCAGCAGAACGCACATTGGCTTCATGATTTTGAAAATGAGTTAATACATTTCCCTAAAGGTAAACACGATGACCAAGTAGATGCTTTTTCGTATATATGCCAAATGATTTCACCTATTTCAGGTTTTGAAATTATAAGTGCAGGCAAGAAAAAAAGTGAGTTTGGTGACTTTTGAGATAAGAAAGTGTGGGAGGAGCAAACTTGAAAATGATGTCCGGGGCTGTCTAATAAGTCAAGAATATACAATCTCGTCATTCAGAGCGAAGCGAAGAATCAAGTGTTGGTGCGAGTGCTGGATTCTTCACTACTCTTTGTTCCGTTCAGAATGACAGCCTTTTAAAACTTAATTTTACAGCTATTTCAAACTCACTGAAACTTGTGCATAGGCATCTGAGGTTTCGTAAATTCTTAAAATCAAAGTATCAATATTATTGAATTGTTTGAATTTTGATGCAAATTCTTCAATAAAATAAATTGCCATTAGCTCTGAAGTAGTATTGTTTGGAATAATATAATGTTTGAAATTTTGATTTTTTAAAAATTCAATTACATTTGTATCATTATCATCACAAATAAATGCGTGGTCTAATTTGGCAATAAATGGATCTACAATTTTACAAACGTTGTAATAGTCCAAAACCATACCGTTAGTATCCACATCACCAATTAATTCAACAGTCATTTTATAAGTATGTCCGTGGATATTTTTGCAAGGACCTTCGTGAAAAGGAAGTCTGTGACTCATTTCCCAAACAAAATCTTTCCCAATCTTAACCTTCATAGTTAAATGCCTCTCCATCCTCAACAGAATCTTTGAAATGAGTGCATCTGATAGTAGAAGTCATTCCACCTCTCATACCCCATTCGGTAACAATTTCCATTTCTTCAGGGTCGCAAGCTTCAATCAAATCATCAAGAATTTTGTTTGTTACTGCTTCGTAGAAAATGCCTTTGTTTCTAAATTCTAAAAAGTAATACTTCATAGATTTTAGTTCCAAACAAGTAGCAGAAGGAATGTATCGAACATTAACTCTTGCAAAGTCTGGCAGTCCTGTTTTAGGACAAACAGAAGTAAATTCTTCGCAAACGTGAATTATTTCGTAATATCTACCTGGGTTGGGGTTTGGAAATGTTTCAAATTCATATTTAGGTTCTTTAGCTTTTTTAGTAACTTTTGGAGTTTTAGTTAGGTTAGTTGCTTTTGTTACAACAGTTGCTACTTTCTTTTTATCTTTTTTATCTTTAGACATTTTATTCTCTTTTTAAGTAAGTTTATTTAGGTTTTAGACGTTTTTTTTCTAAAATTATTATATAATTTGAACAAATCATTTCTTAGATATTTTTTTTATAGTCATTTCAACTTTATCTTTTGGAGAAGCCAATTCGCCACCAGCATTTAACTCTTTTTCAACTGCAGCAATTTTGTCAGCTACAACTAATCCAGTAATAACTTTAGCAAAAACAGTATATTTATGGTCAAGCCTTTTCACATCAGCAACACAAATAAAGAACTGCGAATTGCCACTATTTGGGTCTTCAGCTCTGGCAGTAGATACTATACCTCTTTCGTGAGAAACATCATTGAACTCAGCTACTACATTAGTTTGAGTGGAGTCACCTTCACCCCAAGTTTCTTTTGGTTTGGATTTAGAATTTGGATCTCCACCTTGTACCATAAAATTTGGAATAGCTCTATGAAAAGCACAGCCATCATAGAACTTAACTGCAACTAAGGAATCAAAATTATGACAATGTTTAGGAGCAACTTCTGGCATAGTTTCAATTACTATTTTACCAAGCTCCTTACCTTTTTGAGTAACAGTAATTTGGTATCTATCAGCAGAAACTGAAATGTTAATTAATGAAAAAAAGCATAAGAAAAGATAAAGAATTGCTCGCATTTTGATTGCCTTACTTAAGTTTTTATTAAACTGAAAGATTATAAATTCAAATTATCAAAAAAGTCAATAATTTAAAAGATAAAATTTGATAGAATGAATAAAGAGTATTAATTTACTTAAATTGAAAGTATATAATTTAAAATTTGTGTATTTAAATTTAATTAACTAATAAAGATAAATTTATGAAAAGCATTGTTATTACTATCTCAACAATATTAATCTCATTTTCATTGGGCTTTGCTTTTAAAAGTGTGATTAGCGAAAAGGCTCAAAAAGTTAGAAAAGTTACAGGCATTGGTGGGATATTCTTCAAATGCAAAGATCCTGCAAAAGTTAAGGAATGGTATAAAGTAAATTTGGGTTTGGAGATTGATAAATATGGAACTGTATTTGAATGGAACCAAGCAATAGACTCTACTAAAAAGGGATATACTCAATGGAGTGCTTTTTCGGATAAAACAAAATACTTTGAACCATCAACAAAAGACTTTATGATTAATTATAGAGTTGAAAATATGGACAATTTGCTATTTGAATTGAAAAAAGCTAATGTAACAATATTAGATACTTTAGAAACTTATGATTACGGCAAGTTCATTCATATAATGGATATTGAAGGAAATAAAATTGAACTTTGGGAGCCTAACGATTTGCATTTTGCTAAGATAACTGGTGGTGTAACGAAGTAGGATAATAGATAACTTCCTAAATCTGCAAAATGTTAAAAGTATGAAAAGAACTGTTTATTTATTACTTGCATTATTACCAATATCTTTGTTTTTAGTATTTAATTATTTTACAATTAGTCATACAACTGAAACATCATTTTATTATTGGAAAACTGTTTTTGAATTAAATAATTCCGAAAAATCTTATTTAAAACAATTGAATGTAAAGAGTTTAAATGTAAGGTTTTTTGATGTAGATTGGGACGATAATTTAAAAACTACTTATCCTTTAGGAGTGATTAATAACTTAAATCCAATTGCTAATATTGAAATAATTCCTACTATATTTATAACAAACAAAACTTTATATCATATTAAGGAATCTCAAATTCCAAACTTTTGTAAAAATGTAACAAACAAAATATTCTCAATCTATGATTCTAGTAAAATAAAACAAATCCAATTTGATTGCGACTGGACTGAACGCACTAAAGGTACCTATTTTAGCTTTTTAAATGAGTTTAAGCAGAACTTCCCAAATCTTAATTTTTCAGTAACAATACGTTTGCATCAAATTAAATTTAAAGATAAGACTGGAGTTCCTCCAGTTAAAAGTGGTATGTTGATGGTTTATAATTTAGATAAAATAGGTGATGCCAATACTCATAACTCAATATTAGATTTAAAGTCATTTGAAATGTATATAGCAAAGCTATCTGAATACCCATTGAAACTTGATATTGCTTTACCAATTTTTTCACAAGGAGTATTATTAAGAAATACAAAGGCAATGTATCTTATTCAAAATATAAATAAATCAGACTTAGAAAATACAAATGAATTCAAAAAAATAGATAATGTTCATTTTAAATCAATAAATAATCATTATTTTTATGGGAACTATATTTACAAAAATGATATAATCAGATATGAAAATGTAGGTTTAGCTATTTTAAAGCAAGTTGCACAAAAACTAAAAAATAGAATAAAAAACAAAAATTTGAAAATTACATATTTTCATTTAGACTCTATAAATATTAGCAAAATCAAATACAATGAAATTCAAGATATTAATAATAATTTCCATTAGTCTTACATTTTTACTTTTCAAAAGTGATATGTCAAAAGGCTGTGGTCCTGACTATTCTGAGAACGACAATATTTACAACTTATTAAATACAAATTCAATAAGTAGTAAGGAATTATCAATTTATAATTTTACATTTAATAGTTTTTTCGAGCCTTATCCTGAAGGAGACTCATTAAGAAAGTATGACAATCTAAAAGATTGGGCAAATTCAATTGGAATAAATAGTACATTTGTAATTCCAAGTTATGTAACTGCTTTAACACATTTAGATACATTAGAACAATACGAACAGTTTATTAATTATCGTATTACCGATTTTGACAACTTAATTTATAAATCTAAGCTTGAAGATATTCAAGAAATTCAAAAATATATAAATTCAAAACCCAACAAATTAAATTTAAATGGTATTCATAATGAGGTATTTAATTTTATAATAGAGCATTCCCTTTTTGAAGTAATAAACTATATAGAATATACCAAGAAATGTGAATTAGTATTAAATAAGGAAGGTGAAAATAATAATTATAATCAAGTTTGGATTTCAAATGATACAATTTCTAATGATTCTGCTCAAATGCAAGAATTAATTATAGAAGGAAAGAATTTAATAAAATTTGCAAAATATGATTATCTAAAGATGAGATACACATTTCAACTTACTCGATTAGCGCATTATTCAAGTAATTTTAATCAATGTATAGAATTATTTAATAAGAACTTACCAAAAAGTCAAATTAATACTTTAATGTATTTTTGGGCATTAGAGCATAAAGCAGGTGCCTTGAAAAAATTAAAAATTAATTCAGAAGCTAATTATTTATATTTACAAGTTTTTGCAAATTGTAGAAGTAAAAGTTTTAGAGCATTTCAATGTATTAAAGTAAATAACAAAGAAGATTGGGATTCAACTTTTAATTTATGTAATACATCGAAAGAGAAGTGTGCATTATTTGCAATTAGAGGAATTGATTATAAAAATAGTGCTACAGATGAATTAGAAGAAATAGCTAAAATTGATCCAAATTCTGAATTTATACCTTTACTTATTTCAAGAGAAATTACTAAACTTGAATATGGTTTATTAAGTAGTGAGTTTAATAGAAGGCGTTATGTAAAATATACTAAATCTGATGGTTATGGAATAAAAAATAAAAAATATACAGAAACAAATTTATTAAATCTTAGTGAATTTATTACAGGATTATTAAATAACTCTAAACTAATCAATAAAGCAACATTTTTGATTGCAAATGGTTATTTGAGTTTTTTGAAAGGTAATATAAGTGAGGCTAAACAAAAGTTCTTGGAATGTGAATTTCAATCTAATCTTACTCAAAACCAAGTAAGCCAAATTAAAGCATTTAAACTTGCAATTTTTGTAAACGAGATTCCTAAAATGAATGATAGTTTAGAAACCCAGGTATTTGAAGATTTTAAAAATATTTTAGTTTTAGATCAAAAGCCAAATGAATCTTTTAATATGTTATTAAAATATATTTTAGATAAAATTGCCTATATTTATTACAAACAAGGCGAATATGGGAAGTCATTTCTTTGTATTCATTCCTCTAACGAAATTCGTTCAAATCCAAATGAAAATACAATAAATGACATATTAAGTTTAATTGATAAAAAAAATAAAAATGATTTTGAGAATTTTTTACTTAAAAATCCATCCTCTTTAACGTATTATTTTAATTATATAGAAAGTAGTATTCCCTCACAAAATTCAAATAATATAAATACTATTTTAGAAGAAGATAATTTGAAAAATGATCTTCTTGAAATTAAAGCAACATTGATGATTAGTCAGAATAGAGTTCAAGAAGCTATTGATATTTTTAATCTTATCAAAAAATCTTATCTAAAAACATCAGAATATTATAATTTAAAATGTGATCCATTTCAAAGTTATTTAGAAGGCATATATAATTTCAATTTTCATAAATATAGTAGTTTAAAATATAACAAATTAACTTTCGCTCAAAAGATTCTAGAGCTTGAAAAAACTATTAAAAATACTAATGATAACGAAGTTTTAGCTAATTCTTATTTGCAATTAGGCAATGCTTTTTACAACATCTCTTTTTTTGGACCTTGTTGGAAAACAATTGATTATTATAAATCTTATGATGTGTTCAATAATACTAACGAACTCGATTCAAACGTATCAATACCTAAAGATATGAATTATTTTGATTTTTATATTTGTTTTGATACTACTTATACAGATATGAGTAAAGCTGAAGAAAATTATAATAAAGCATTTCTACTATCTAAAGATAAAGAACTAAAGGCAAAGATTTCGTTTATGCTAGCGAAATGTGAGCAGAATGGATATTATTTAAAAGTATCTGAAGAAGATAAAAGCTACTTTGTTGATTTTAATGATGAAAAGTTTAATGATATAAAGCAAAAACACCAATCTTGGTTTAGCATTTTAAAAAATCAATATTCTGATACTGAATTTTATAGAGAAGCATTGAGCAACTGTTCTTATTTTTCTAACTATATAAAAATAAAGAATTAAATTTCATCTACCATTCCAAAAAACAAAACTAATACTTAATCGTGCTATTAAAAAATTATTAAATTTAAATTAGCATTATGAAAAAGTTTATTTATTTATTTGCAATACTATTAGTTGTAAGCTATACTAAAACATTATCGAGTCCTTCAAATTTTAAAAATGACAAAATCATTTTTCTTCCGAATTTAGGACAATATAAAGACAATAATTCCGAGAAAATTTTATATAAAGCTGATTACAATGGTGGGTCTATTTATCTAAAAAGAAATGGAATTTCATTTGTATTGTTTCAAGATAATAAGTTAAAGGATTGAAACTCAAGAAGAAAGCAAAGAATACTTTAACTTTTATATAAACAATAAAACAATAACAAATCTTAAAGGGTATAGTAAAATAATTTACCATAATATTTATGATGGTATTGATTTCATTGTCTATACAAATAGCTTGGACGAATTTGAATATGATTTTGTGCTGAAACCTTTTGCTGATAAAAGTCAAATAAAATTAAAAATAAATGATAGTGAAGGAATTGAAATCAATCAAAGTGGAGAATTAGTTATTAATTCTCTATTAGGTACAATTACTAAAAATAAACCAAAAGCATATCAATCTGACGTGAATATTCTTTGCAGATACAAAATAAATAATATAAATGAAGTGGTTTTTGATCTGGGTGAATACGACAAATCGAAAGTGCTAATTATAGACCCTGTTTCAAGATTATGGGCTACTTACTATGGTGGTAGTGATGATGAAGCAATTTATGGTGTTAAAACCAATAGTAAAAAAGAGGTAGTAATTAGTGGATATTCAAGTAGCAATGCAGATATAGCAATGAACGGTTACCAACAAACTTTAGGTGGATTTGAAGATGCTTTTATTACAAAATTTGATTCGAATGGTGTTAGGATTTGGGCTACATATTTTGGTGGAAGCAATTTTGACGATGCTTATGATATGGCAATTGATAAAGACAATAACATAATAATTGTTGGTGAAACTGCATCAGATTCATCAATATCAACAATTGGAAGCCATCAAGAAAAATATGGTGGGGGATTGATTGATGGGTTTGTAGCAAAGTTTGATATTGATGGAAAAATTGTTTGGGCTACATATTTTGGTGGCAAAGATGAAGAAAAGACGAATGGAGTTGCAACAGATGATTTTAATAATATATATATATGTGGATATACTAAAAGTATAAATGGAATATATTATCAGGGATTTCAACAAAATAAGAATGCACAAATCGATGGTTTTGTTGCAAAATTTAATCCTTTAGGTGAATTGAATTGGGGGACATATTATGGTGGTGAGAATGACGATTATTTTAATAAAATTACAGTAGATCGAAATAGAGATGTCATTGCAGTTGGAATTACTCAAAGTCAAAATAACATTTTTTTTAATGGATATCAAATGTTCCTTGGTGGTAGTAATGATGCCTTTTTAGTAAAATTTGCAACAGGTGGAACAAGGAAATGGGCTACCTATTATGGAGGAACAGAGTTTGATTCGGGGAATTCAATAGTAAATGATGAAAATAATAATATTTATTTTACAGGAAGTACTCAAAGCACATTTAATATTTCCAAGAATGGATATCAAAATGTAAAATCGAGCTTGTATGATGCTTATCTTTGTAAATTAGATTCAGATGGGATGAGCCAATGGGCGACCTATCTTGGTGGAACAGGCAATGATTTTGGTTATGCAATTTCATATTTGAATGATAATTTGCTTTTTGCTGGAACTACAAATAGTACAAGTCCTTTAAGTTATCTAGCATTTCAAGATACTAAATCTGGAGGGACAGATGGACTTTTTGCAAAGTTTAATTCTGCTGGTAAAGTAAGTTATATTAGTTTTTATGGTTCTTTAGGTAATGATGATTTAAGAACTTGCACTTGGCAAGAAAACAATTTCTATTTGGGTGGATTTACAAATAGCAGTTCAAATATTGCTTTTAATGGGCATCAAAGCCAATTAAATGGTCTTGATGATGGGTTGCTTGGTAAGTTTGTAGATACATATTTTAAATTAGATAGTGTAAAAAATCATTGTGTTGGTGAAAGTGATAGTATTCAGATTAAAACAAATATTGCATTTACAAATGCAAATTTGTTTAGTATTCAATTATCAGATTCGATAGGTGATTTTACCAACCCAACTGTTGTTGGTAAATTTCCAGGTATAGGAAACACAAAAGTAAAGGTCATATATCCTAATAATTTAAAGAGCAGTGCAAATTACAAATTAAGAGCTGTCACTTCTGACCCAAGTTTTACTAGTGAATTAAGTAATACATTTACTTTATCGGGGAAATTTTCAATTGATTTTACATCTGATAGCATTTGTTATAGCGAATATTCTCGTACTATAACAGCACTCGATTTAAATATATTCAAATACAAATGGTATATAAAAAATGGAACTTTTGATGATGGTAATGATGGGAAATCTATTAGCGTAAAATTTGGAAAACCAAATACAACAACTGAAATAACTGTAGTTAAAACATTTAATAATTGTTCAAGTACAGTGAATAAACTAGTATATATAAAAGATATTATCCCATTTGAAGTAGTTGGTCCAACAGAAGTTTGTGATGGTAAAACGTATGAATATAGTATAATTAACCCATTAATTAAAAGTGTATTGTGGTCTGTTGATGTTGGAGGCATTATTATTGGAAATAGTAATTCTAAAACTGTAGTAGTAAAATGGGTTAATTTTAATATACCAACAAAACTTGATTTATCAGTAATTGACAATAATGGGTGTTCACAAAGTAAATCTATTAATATAAGTTTTGTAAAACTCGATTCAGCAAAAATAATTGGAGCAAAAAATTCTTGTAATGGATGCGAAGAAATATATTTTGCTAAAATAGACACAAATAAATATAATATCGAATGGTTTGTTTCAAATGGTTTAATAGTAGGTAATAATAATGTATCTCAAATCAAAATTAAATGGGATAATGTATCAGTTGATGGATATGTCGGACTTAAAATAATTGACAAAATATTGAAATGTGATCTTACAACAGTACTAGATTTGACTTTAAGTCAAAACCCATTAATAAATTTTTCTCCTAAGAGAGATACAGTTTGTGAATTTAATATTGAAAAGTTAGTAACAAGTTCAGGGAGTAAAATTATTAATAAATGGTTTATTAATGATGGTGAAAAGAACATTGTGATAGACTCAAATATAGCTAATTTTACTTGGAAGAAAGCAGGAATTGGCAAAATAAAACTAATCAAATCAAATGATTCGACTAAATATAAAGATTCAATAGAAAAACAAGTATATATAGTTGCTGTGCCTAAGAACGAGGCTATTATAACAAACTCATCAAGTTCGTTTTGCCAAAAGGACTCAATTTTTATTAATATAAATTACCAAAAAGGATTAAATTATAATTTTTCTTGGATAAGCAATTCAGTATTAAATCAAATTAATGTAAGCGAGAATCAGTCTAGATTGAAACAAGTTGTTATTCCACTTAATAAAATTACAAAAAGTGAAAAAGTATATTTTGTAACAAGAATATCCTATGGCGATTTGGATTGCAATATTTATTATGATACTATTCCTATATACTTTGTAAAAGATACAATTTTTATTCAAATATTAAACGATACATTATTTGCTGATAAGGGTTTTGATAATTATCAATGGTATAGTAAAAATGGTAAAATAATAGGTGCTGTAAATAATTATTTTGTTCCAAATGTAAGTGGTGATTATACTGTTGAAACTAAATATTTAAGTTGCATTGCATCTGCCAAAATCAATTATATTAGGCTTGGAGTGGAAGATGGTAATGTAAATAATATAATTAAAATATATCCAAATCCGAGTGATGGTTATTTAAATATAGTAACAAATAAATTAATAAATAAATATATAATTATAAATGCAATTGGTGAGATTGTGCATACAAATACAGATTTACAAAAAATTGATTTAAATAATTTGGCAAATGGATTTTATAATATTTTACTATTTACTGAAAGCAAAATATATAATGAGAAATTCCAATTGGTAAAATAGTTTATTGTTTTATTTTGTTGCTAAAAATGTAGCTAAATGTTCTGACGATTTAAGGTGAACAAGTACATTATCGTTTACTAATTCATCTACGGCTTTTTTTGCTTCATTTATTTGAATTCCATGTTTGTATGCAAAGTGCCAAATATCAATATCGCCCATAGAAATCTCAAGAGCAAGCAATTGTGCTATAGTTAGTTTGTCTTTAGCTACAAATCTATTTTTTACTGAGTCAATTAACATTTTTGATTCTTCATCAACCATGTGTCCTATTGAAAAGTAGTAATTATCTTCATTCGCCAAATCGCAAATTGGGAAGCCTCTGCCGTCTTTTTCAAGCAAATTCGTGATAAAGCTCAGGCTAACTATGTAAGGCTCTTCTACGGGGCTATCTTCAAGCCAAATATCATTCCAAACAGGTTCGTCATTCGCTTTTAACCAATCGAAGAATTTTACCTCATAAAGAGGCAGTTTCATTACTTGACTTTTTTTAAATTCATTTACTAAAACTAATCCATATTCTGGATTCATTTTATCGAACAATTCATCTGGGATTTCCAAGCATCCATTTCCATTAACAAGTTTTTCAAAAAACTCTATTATTTCTTTATTTTCCATTTTATCTAAAAGTCAATTTTTGTTAAATATAAGTAGACTTTGACGGCATCAATTCTAAAATAGTATAATAATTTAACTCAAATTAATATGTGTAAAAAAATAAGCCTCAATTTTTAAATTGAGGCTTAATAAATTAAATTTGAATTGAATATATTATTTCAATTTCACTATTTTCATTTCTACTTTGTCATTAGGCGCTGAACCTGCAGAACCACCAAGTGGTACTTCGGTAATTTTGTCAACTATTTCGATACCAGATATGATTTTCCCATAAATAGAATATTGTTTGTCTAACGAAGGATTATGTTGGTGCATAAGGAAAAATTGAGAAGTAGCACTATTTGGGTCATTACTTCTAGCAGCTGAAAGAATACCTCTTTCGTGAGAAAGAGTTTGTGAAAATTCAGCAGGTACTCTTGTTTGTCCAGGAGCTCCATATCCCCATTTTGATTTGTCTTCAGTTTTAGAATTAGGGTCGCCACCTTGAATCATAAAGCCAGAAATTACTCTATGAAAAGCACAACCATCATAAAATTTTACACTAACTAAACTATCAAAATTATGTGCATGTTTTGGAGCTACTTCAGGCCAAGTTTCAAGAATAATTTCACCCATCACTTTACCAAGTTGAGTAACAGTTATTTTGTATTGAGGATTTTTGCCAGTTGAAGGTGCATCTGCACTAATAGCAGTAACGCAAGAAAGCATAAAAGGGATTAAGATTAGCAAAAGAATTTTTTTCATATATGTATATCCTTTAAAAATTAAAAAAATAATTAACGATTGAATAAATTAAATAAAATGTTGAGTAACTAAAGTTACGATGATTAAACCAAATATTATACGATAAATAACAAAAATTATTGTGTTATGTGTTCGTAAATATTTTAGAAGAAATGAAATAGAAACATACCCAACCACTCCAGAAACTAAAGTTGCTATGAATAAATTAATTAAATCTCCAGATTGTAAATTTGGAATAGCGTGTCTTAATTCGAGCAAACCACTTCCTAATATAGCCGGAATACTTAATAGAAATGAAAATCTTGCTGCAGCTTCTCTGTTGATTCCTAAGAATAAGCCTGCCATAATTGTTGAGCCAGATCGAGAAGCTCCTGGAAACAATGCAAGGCATTGGGATAAACCAATTATTAAAGCATCTTTAAGATTAAGTTTGTCCATTCCACGTTCTAGTTTTGCATATTTATCAGCAAAAAACAATATTATAGCTAAGACTATTAGGCTTGTTGCTATAACTAATGGTTCTTTGGTAATATTTCCTTCAATAACCTTTTTCAAACCTAATCCAATTGTAACTATAGGAATAGTTCCTAAAATAACATACCATCCCATTTTAGCATCATGAGTCATTTTCATCAAATTGCCTTTTTGTGAAATTGTTTCTTTGATTGTTCCTATAGAAATTGTTTTAATGTCTTTTGCGAAAAAAATCAAAACTGATACTAAAGTACCTAATTGAAGAACAGCTATAAATGCAGTCCAGTTCTCAGGATGGGCAGGGTCAATTAATCCCATTAGTTTTCCTGCAATAGTTAGATGAGCAGTAGAACTGATAGGGATAAACTCGGTTAAGCCTTGAATGATACCTAAGATAATTGCTTTTATTAAATTCATTTATTTCTTTTTTGTTGATTTTATGTTCGCAAGTTACAAAAAGTTAGATTATATTGAAATTAGAATTTACATTTAATAAGTAAAGTGGCTAATTCTTTATAAATTTAAGGCTTTGTTTATCAAATTTGACTAAGTAAATGCCATTTGGAAGATTTTTAATATCAAAAATCTTGAAATCGCTTTCTTCTCTGCTAGTAGTTAATTTGTATTCTCTACCAGAAATATCTGAAACTAAAATAATGTTTGGAATATTTTTGATATAGATTTCATTTTCGATTTGTTTAAAATCTTTGTTTTCTTTTATATCATCTATTCCTAGATAATTAAATTGTGAATAAAAGTAATCAGTTGCAAATTTAATATTAGAGTTAAGTTGAACTAGCTCTGAATTGTCACCTTTTGGCAAAGTTTTATTACTTGGTTTGGCAAAAGTAACCAAAACTGAAAACCTAACTGTGTCTTTAGGTAGAAGAGAGAATTTATTACTAGGGAATAATGTTTTGATACTATTTTGCTTTTTATCTTTTATAGTTGGTAAATTTTCAATTGCATTATAAAATTTTGAAGGATTGTTTAAGTAGTCAGCATCGGCATTTATAAAAATAGGAAGTTTGTTATAAGATGTTTCATTCAAAGTAACTTGGCTATTAGAATTTAATACGAAACCATTGCTATTAACTTTTGGTGAATTGATAATACCAATTGCTACATAGTTTTGGCTATGTCCTATCTCGTATCTACTTGAATCTGACCAAAAAACACCAATTGGGAAATTGTAATTGCCACCATTGAATGTTAAAGCAATAGCATTGTCATTGTCATTTCCAAAAAAAGGGAAATCTGTATTAGTAATATGAATATCAAAACTAGGAACAAAATAACAATCAATCAAAGTATCCAAACTCATATTAATGAATTTGTAATTCAATATTGCACAATCTTTTAATTCTTTTGCATTCCAAGTATTTATTAATTCCTCAACTTGTATTTCGATTGGTAAGTTTAATGATTTGTAATCTAAAATTTTATTGTCATAACTTTTTAAATCTGTGTTTTTGTATGTTAGAAAAATGTCATCATCTGAAGTAATTGCAGGTTCAATAAAATTTGATTTGTTTCTTTTAGAATTGTTAATTTCATAATCACCTAAAAACTTACTTAAAGGCGAGTAGTTACTTTTCCAAACAGGCCAATTTGGTTCATCACCACCAAACTTTGGAGTACCAGTATTTTTATCATAATCCGAACTAAAAAAGATTTGATAATTATTGAATTTATTCGAATCTAATAATTTCCCATCTTCAATTCTACCGGGGACAAATTGTGATCTTGCTGTTTGGAGGTCATAATTTTTTATTAAAAAAGCTTCGTTTTTTCTTTTGCCGGTAATATAAAAACCAGATCCAAAAATATATGAAGATTTACTCCCTTTAGGGTAAACAATGCTAGCTTTCTCATTTTCATTATAATAACCCAAGTTGCCATAATTACTTATAGTAAAGCCAATATTACCAGTTTTATTTGCTCTGTAATCAATTAAAGGCACTACCCTTTGAATTGAATTATCTTTTTGAGCAAATAAGCTGAAGCTAAAAATGAATAATATAAAAATTAGAGTTTTAATATTTCTTGAAAATTTATGAATACAAAAAATATATAACTATGTAAGACTAATTAAATTGTATTTGTAAGTAAATTCAAGAATATTAGTTTTAAACTATTTGAGATTTATTATACTTTGTTGCTATAAATTAACAAAGGGTTGAAACCCCTTGTTGCAAATCTACCCTTGCTCATGCTCAGTTTATCTATATAAAATCAGTTAAACACTAAAAATAAAATTAGGTTTAATAAAAAATAGCTTTTATTTTATTTTATTTTATTTTTGTCATAATAACGTTTTTCAAATTTATTTAATAGGAAGGTGTCGTATGAAAGTAATTATTAATATTCTAATAGTTATAACTTTGTTTTGTTTTAGCGATAGTTCATTATTAGCTCTTGATGGTAATGGATGTGCCGAAACGGAAGTAGGAGGATGTACAAACGGATGGAATCATCAAGAATTAACGTATACAATCCCAGATACGGACTGTAAGATTACCTGTTTGTATTGGTTTAGAATTTGCAACGGAGTTTTTCAATGGCAATATGAAAATGTAAGTGCAACTGGTAATTGTGCTTTTATGCAAAATTTTAATTACTTGCATTATAGTTTTTCAAGTGTAAATGAACTTTTGGATATATTAATATTAGCTGACTTTAACAATAATAATCAAATTGTAGATTGCACACAAGGTACATCAACAACAGCTATGTTTTATTCAGCTTCATGTGGCATCTGGCTTTCTTGTGAATATGATATAGCTCCTCAAACTCCCAGATGTGAACAAGGTTATGATGATGTCCCTGCCCCAGGACCAACAACAGTAAAAACTTGGAAATGGCAAGCTTGTGGAACAACTTGTTGCAAAAGAACTTACACAATTTGTAAACAATTAGATGCTGTTACTAATACAACTATTATTAAAATAAATGCTATGACAAAATCTAAAATTGGGAATTGTACTCAGGAACCGGGTGGTTCCGCACCAAAATATGCAAGACCTTGTGAAGATGGTTGTTAACAACAATAAAAAATAAGGGACAAATTTATGAAGTTATTTTTAAAAACATTGTTATTAATTGCGATTTTTCAATTAATTTTATATAGTTTAATTTCAGCTGATATTAAATTTTACAAACCAGATTATGATATAAAAAGAGTTGAGCATTTAATTTATAAAAATGGCAAACTATTCTGCGAAGGTTACAATTTTGCCCCAAACAATGATTCAAACTATTATGTTTATAATGTTTATGATGGTAAATCTTTTGTTTCAATATCACTAAAAGAAAACAGCTTCCCTCAAAAACTCAATAATCATCCAGTATTTGTACAAAAACCTTTTGTAATTATTGAAAACAATGACATTTATGCACTTTACAACAATGTTATAATAAAATTTTCTAAAAACAATTGGATTGAATTTTACAAAGATACTTTAAAAGGCGATACTTTATTAGATTTGACTGCAATACATAAAGATAATTTTGAAAATGTTTGGGTATTACAATTGAAAAAAGTATTTTTTATGAAAGATAGTTATGGCAAAGCTATTCATAAAACTGTAGGAGGTAAATTGTTAAAAATATCAAATGAATCGGTTCAAACTATAATTGATACAGTTTATAATGATAATGATTTACCTGACTATTTATTTGCTGGTTCAGGTTTGATGTCAAGTGATTCTAAAGGTAACTTGATAATTGCAAATTCACATGCTTTTGGGATTTATAATCCAAATAATAAGACATTAAATAGATACCCTTTACTTGCTGAAAATCATGGAGCAGCTGATTTTAAACAAACAAATGGTCTCTTTGTTGATAAAGATGACAAAATATGGATGATTTATAAAAATAGCAATAGCTCTAAAGGTGGCTTAAGTAACTTTAAAGATGATAAATGGACTTTTATTACAAAGAATGAAGGTTATGATTACTTTAAATATATGAGTTTATTGGGTAGTCCAGACTTTGTATTTATTTCGAGAGATTCTAGTATTTGGATAGGGTCTTTTTATGGTGCCATGAGAATAAAAAATAAAAAAGTAGAAGTTGTTGATCCCAAAATTTATCACAACAAGCCAGATGAAAATTCAGTAACTTCAATCGCTGAAGGTGATAGTGGAGAAATATATTTGGGTGTAACTGATGGTGTTTTAATATATAAAGATGATGGAATTTCTTCTGTTGAAGATAGTAAAACTGATTTTGCATTAAATAATATATTTAGTTCAAGCGAAATAAAAAATATTAAGTTTAATATAGAATTAAGTAAAGTAACTGATTTTAAAGTATTTAATATGCTTGGTAGTGAAATGAAAGTGGGTGTTAGTCAAAATAACAATTCAATCATTATTCAGGCTGATTTGAATACTGGTTTGTATGGCTATACTTTTGAAATGAATAACAAAATGTATAGTGGTAAGATTTTAATTTATGAAAAACAATAAAAGGTAAAAAATGAAAATATTAAAAATATTGGTAATTATATTTGTTATTTGTACTACCATAGAAGTATTCTCGCAAAACAATAACAAAATTATTTATACAAGTGTAAAAGGATCTACTTATGTAAGAGATAGTAGTTCAAAGGACTTTAGAGTAGTAAAGTCTGGAAGTGACTTGAATTTGGCAATACCAGAATTAACTAAAAGCAAACAAAAGAATATCACATATACAAATTTTAATGGTGAAACATATGAACTTTCCGATTCAAAACAACCTGTTAAAATTTCTCAAGCTAATAGTGAAGAAATATATGTAATTAAGAATTTAGGTGATAATTCTTATGAACTTGAATTAAAATTAGTTCCTAAAAATATACTTTTTGAAATAGTTAATATTAACGGAAATGTATTGTTAGGAGTTGAAGCAATACCAAACCATTATAAATTTGATTTAAAAAATTCTCCAGAGGGTATTTACTTTATTAAATTGAATATTGACGGAAGAAGTTTTAGCCAAAAAATAATTATTCAAAAGTAAAACTTAAATTGATTTAACCCAAATAATTCATTAGCATAATTTTCTAATGCATTGCATTAGGAAATTATGTTGTTAACTATATGAAATATATTGATTAAGTAATATACAAAATGATTATTTTTCGAATACTTCTTTGTAACAATTAATTATC
>JAPLFM010000232.1:0-9936 GCA_026390675.1 Candidatus Kapaibacterium sp.
AACCATTCATTCTTGGCATAGAAATATCAGTGATAATAAGACTTGGTCTTTCAGATTGAAACATTTCTAGTCCTTCAAGCCCATCTTTTGCTACAAATACATTGTCAGTGAGCCTACTTAAGGCAATTTTTAGTATTTGTTGTGAAGAATAATCGTCTTCAACAATTAATATTTTAATATTCGATTTAATATTGTTTAACATAAAAATAAGTAGTCTTATTGAAACTTTGAAATTATTAAATCGTTAATTTTATCTAAAGTGCATTGAATTTTTACACCTCCAATTTCATAGGCAACCTTAGGCATACCATAAACTATTGAAGATTTCTCATCTTGCCCAATGGTGTATGATCCATTTTCTAACATTTTTTTTAATCCTTGCGCTCCATCATTTCCCATACCTGTTAGAATAATACCTAGTGCTTTTTCTTTGTAAATATCAGCTACAGAAAAAAAGAATGGATCTACAGCAGGTCTATGTCCATTAACTTTATCACTTTGTGACAGTTTAACTATATTTTTCCCATTATTTTTAACTAGAGTTAAATGAAAATCTCCTGGAGCAACTAATGCCAAGCCAGGTTTTACTTCGTCGCCTTCTTCAGCTTCTTTTACATAATAGTAACTTAATTCATTTAATCTATCTGCAAATGTTTTGGTAAATCCTTTGGGCATATGTTGTACAATAACTATTCCAGGTAAAATAGAAGGTAAATTCTCTATTACTGATCTAATTGCTTCAGTTCCACCAGTCGAAGCTCCAATTGCTATTATTTTATCAGAATGTGAATTACTTGATACTTGATTAATACTCTTTGTTTTTCGAGATTCATCTAAATTTTTTAAAATTTTAAAACTTGAAACATTGATTGTTGATGCAATTTTTATTTTTGTTCTTAATTCCATTAAAACATTTTCTAAATCTTTTATATTACCAGATGGTTTACAAACAAAATCAACTGTACCATTTTCCAAAGCTTTTAATGTACTTTCGCTCCCTCTTTTGGTTAATGAACTAACCATAATTGTTGGAATAGGGAATTGAGGCATAAATCTTCTAAGAAATTCAATTCCATCCATTTTAGGCATTTCAATATCTAATGTTAAAACATCTGGACGAAGTTGTACAATCATATCTCTAGCTTGATAAACATCTTCAGCTGTTCCAACAATTTCAATTGACTCATCTTGAGATAAGCCACGCTTTAAAATCTCTCTTACAATTGGTGAATCATCTATAATTAATACTTTGATTTTTTTATTTATCATAATTTATTTTTGATATATAGCTGGTAAAATAAAGTTGAAATTTGAAGAATTTCTTTCAATAGTTTCTGAGTGACCAATAAATAAATAACCTTCATTATTTAAAGATTTGTAAAAATTTTCAATTAATTTATTCCTAGTAGGTGCATCAAAATAAATCATAACATTTCTACAAAAAATAATATCAAACTTCTTTTTAAAATCAAATGATTCTTTGATTAAATTAAACCTTCTATATGTAATTTCTTTTTTAATAGAATCAATAACATAAAAATCATTATCGACTTTATTAAAATATTTATTTATATAATTCTTAGGTAGTTTTCCCAATCTATCTTCATTATACTCTCCATTAATTGCAATTTTCAAAGCTCTAGATGAAATATCAGTTGCCAACAAACCAGCAGTATAATTTTTGTAATCTAAGCCTAAAACTTCCATCATTAGCATAACTATCATATATGCTTCCTCTCCACTTGAACATCCAGCGCACCAAATTCTTATATCTTTATTTAACTCTAATTGTTTCTTTTTGATTATGTTTGGTAATGCAATGTCTTTAAAATAATCAAAATGACTACTTTCTCTATAAAAGAAAGTATGATTTGTCGAAATATTATCAGCAAGTTCACTTAGTGCTTCACCAGTTTTATCATGCTTTAAAAAATTAAAATAAGTTTGCAGAAAAATCAAAATTTAAATTTGTACTCATATTAGTTTAAACTCATATTTTCTTTATCAATTAGCAATTTTTCAATATCTAAAATCATACAAACTTTATTTTCAATTTGTCCAATACCCTTAATAAAATTACTATTAGTACCCTTATTTGTATCTGGAGGTAAGGAAATATTTTCTGGTAATATATGATAAACCTCGGTTACATTATCTACAATTAGACCTATATTATTCTCTTCAAAGTTAAGAACAATTATACAAGTTCTAGCATTGAAATCAATTTCATCTTTTCCAAATCTTAATCTAGTGCTTATAATTGGAATAATAATTCCTCGAAGATTAATTATACCTTTTAAAAAAGATTTAGAATTGGGTAGCGGAGTAATATTCTGAATTCCAATTATTTCAGTTACATATTTTATATCAATTAAATAATCTTCTGAATCTTGAGAAAATCCCATATATCTAAAATCTATAAGATTTTCATCTTCATATTCTTCAAATTTAACTTTATTATTTGTTTTCATATTTTTCAATTCAAATTAAGAACAAAATTACTTTCTGACATTCTGAATAATCCTTCAATGTCAATAATAAGCCCAATATTACCATCGCCCAAAATCATGCAACCAGTTATACCATTTATTTTACCTACATAATCAGAAATTGCTTTAACAACTGCTTGCTGTTGTCCAAGAATTTCGTCAACAAATAAGCAAACTCTCTTGTTTCTAGTCTCTACAACCATTAAAATACCATCTTTTAAATCATTTGCAGTAGGCATTATGTTAAATAGTTCATGAAGTCTAATAATAGGTAAAACCTCATTTCTTATCCTAACCATTTCCAAACCATCCATAGTAATTGTAACGTTATTAATATTGCATTTAAATGACTCTCGTAAAGCAAGGATAGGTAATGCATAAGTTGATTTTCCGACTCTTATTAGCATTGCTTCCATAATAGCAAGTGTTAAAGGAATCCTTAAAGTAAAAGTGGAACCTTTCCCAAATTCACTATCCAAATCAATAGTTCCATGTAGTTTTTCAATATTTTTTTTGACTACATCCATTCCTACACCTCGACCAGATATATCAGTGACTTCTTTGGCTGTAGAGAAACCTGCTTCAAATATGAACATGTAAACTTCTTTGTCAGTTAATTTTTCCAAAGGATTAGTTATTAAACCACTCTCAAATGCTTTTTCCAAAACTCGTTCTCTATTTATTCCTGCACCATTATCTGATATAACTATTAGTATTTCATTACCTTCATATTTTGCTTCTAATTTTATAACTCCTTCAGCCAATTTACCTTTATTTAATCTTACCTCAGGTAATTCGATACCATGATCCATAGCGTTTCTTAATATATGAACTAATGGATCTGCAATTTCATCAATAACATTTTTGTCCATTTCTGTTTCTGAACCAACAATTACTAATTCAACTTTTTTATTCATTTTAATTGAAACATCTCTAACTAATCTTTTCATTTTATTAAATAAGCCTTCAATAGGCATCATTCTAATAGACATTGAAATATCTTGCAATTCACGAGTAATCTTGTTTAACATATTAGCGGATTTCCAAAAAATAGGTAATTCTAAATTTTTTAAATCGGAACTATTAGTTAACATTGATTCAATAGTAATTAATTCTCCAACAAGATCAAATAATTTATCAATTTTGTTTGTTTCAACTCTAATATCATTTTTTAATTTTACTCCTTGTTTGCTTTTTTCAATTTCATTTTCATTAGAGTATTTTTTGTTTTGAATAGGAGTATTCTTCTTATCTAAAATAATTTCATTTTTGGGCAATTCTATTTCTTTTTTAATTACTTTTTCAACAATATCTAAATTAATTAAAGGAATTAAATCTTTATCTGCATTTCCTTTTATAATTATTTCTAATCTATTTTTAATTGCCTCAAAATTAGAAAGTAAAATAGAAATAATATTTGAATCTACATCCAACTCTTTTTGTCTTAAAGAATCTAGAATTGTTTCTGTATCCATTGCAATTTCTTCAATCTCAGAATACCCCATAAAACCTGAATTTCCTTTCAAACTATGAATTAATCCAAAAGTCTCAGCTATTAAATTTTCATTTGTATTATCTTTCTCTAATAAAATCAAATTGTTTGCACCAACTTCTATTAGATCAAATGAACTTACAAGAAACTGTTCACGCATTTCATCATTTACTAATGAATTAAAATCGAATGAATTATCATCTAAACTTATTTCTTCTTTATTAAGATTTGAGGCTAAAACCGTATTGTTTTTTAAATGATCAGTGTGAATTTGAATAATTTGAATTATTTCAGGAATTTCTTCAGCAATAGCTGTATCAATATAATCTACACTTATGACTTGTAGTATATATCTTATGAAATCAAATGACTTATAAATAATATCAATTGTAGACTCATCTAAGGATTTATCGTTTTTTCGAATATAATCTAATAAAGTTTCAGCTTCATGAGTTACTTTATTTAAGTAAACCATTTCAAAAAAACCTGCTAATCCCTTAATTGTATGAAAAGTCCTAAAAATAGTATTAACATTATCTTTGAAGTCCTCAGTTTTTAGAGTGTCAATTAAAGGCTCAGAAGTATCTAACGATTCAAAACTTTCAGATACAAATTCTAAAATCATTGCCAAATTTGAGTCATCTATACCATTACTCATCTTTCAATCAGCCCTATTATTATAAAATGAAATTAATCATTAGTTAAATATCAAAAATATAAAACTATTAGTCTGTAAATTAACAAAAAAACTATTCATAATAAAACAATTCATTTGATAATTACGATTAAATTAAATAAATTCTTATAATGTAAAATGTAAATGTATAAACAAAAAAATGGCTGTTTCAAAAAAATGAAACAGCCATAAATTAAAAGTAAAGAATATTTTACTCTTCAGTTTTTTCTTCTTTAACTTCAACCTTAGAACCTGTAGCAGCTTCTTCAACTAAGATTTTAATATCTTTTTTATCTTGTAAAGCAGCAGTTTCAGCCATAAAATCAGCTATTTCTTCAGCTGAAGCACTTTGAATAGGCTCTTGTGCATATTTATCAGCATTTGGAACAGGGTGAGACAAATTATATGCTTCAATTACTGATGCATCTTTGTGTCTTAAGTTTTCAACTACAGATAAAACTATTTTTTTAGATTCTTTATCAAATTCGACAACTTTTAACGGTAAAACATCGCCAATTTTAAAGAAGTCGCTAATTGCTTTTACAGGTGCAAAAGAAAGTTGAGAAACAGGTACAAAACCATCAACTCCATCAGGCAATTCAACAATTACGCCTTTTTCAATTATTCTTTCAATTTTAGCTTCTGTAACTGAATCAACTTTGTATGTTTCTTCAAATACATCCCAAGGATTAGTGTTAATTTGTTTGTGACCTAAAGCTATTCTACGTTGTTCAGCATCAATTGCAATAACAATTACATCTAATACATCACCTTTTTTAACAAATTCACCTGGATGACGAATTTTTTTAGTCCAAGACAAATCACTAATATGAACTAAACCATCTACTCCTGGTTCTAATTCAACAAAAACACCAAAATTAGTAAGATTTCGAACAACTCCTTTATGTTTAGAATCCAAAGGATATTTCTTCATTAAATCTTCCCATGGGTCAGGATCTAATTGTTTCATACCCAAAGCAAGCTTTTTGTTTTCTTTATCAATGTTTAATACAACAGCTTCAACAACTTGTCCCATAGAAACAACTTGTGATGGATGTTTTACATGTTGAGTCCAAGACATTTCACTAATATGAATTAATCCTTCAATACCTTTTTCAATTTCAATAAATGCACCATAATCAGTCAAACTAACTACTTTACCATTTACTTTAGTATTATGTTCGTATTTCTCGCCAATATTATCCCAAGGATGAGGTGTAAGTTGTTTCATACCCAATGAGATTCTTTTTTTATCATTATCAAAGTCTAAAACTACTACTTTGCAAACTTGATCTAATTTAACAACCTCAGAAGGATGAGTTACACGACCCCAAGATAAATCAGTTATGTGAACTAATCCATCAACTCCACCTAAATCTACAAACACTCCAAAATCAGAAATTGCTTTAACAGTACCTTCTAAGACTAAACCTTTTTCTAATTTAGACATAATAGCACCACGTTGTTCCATAAGTTGTTCTTCTAATAAAACTTTATGGCTTACAACTACATTTTCAGAAGGATGATTTACTTTTACTACTTTAATATCAATTGTTTTATTTATCCAACCATCAAAATCTCTTACTGGTCTAACATCAATTTGAGAACCAGGTAAAAATGCTTCAATTCCTAATAAATCAACAACCATTCCACCTTTAATTCTACGTAAAATTTTAACTTGAGTAATTTCTTGATTATCATGTAATTTAAGAATATCTTCCCAAATTCTCATGAAGTCTGCACGACGACGAGATAAAACAAGTTTACCAGAAGCATCTTCGATTTTTTCAACATAAACATCAATTTCATGACCAATTTCATAGCTTTCAGAATTTAAAAGTTCTGCTCTTGGCACAACACCAATATATCTATAAAAAGATCATTAGACAGCTTTTCAAAAGCAGAGTCTTCCATATCAATAAAATCAAAATTACCTTCTAAAATTGATTCAATAGTAGGACGACCAGAAGTTTTAACTTGCTTTCCAGCAACAACAGCCATTGGGTTAGTCGATTCAGCAATTTGCATTTCGAGTTCGGACATTTAAAATACCTCGAATAATAAGAACATTAGTGAAATAAAACAGGGAAGATTATTTCTTTCCTGATAATTAATTATATAGACTACAAAAATAGATAAAAATATTTGGAAAAACAAGAACTTAGGTAAATAAATCAATGTTTATTGTATTTTGTTTGTTTTTAGAATTAAAATTTACAACTATTAAAAATTTTATATTGTTAAAGTATTAAGTAAAAATCAAAGTATTTTTGTATTATTCACTTAATAATCAGATTAAGTACTAGTTTTAATATTTAACCATTACAACTTTATTGTGATTAGTTAAGATTGTTGAAAATAAGTATTCAAATATTTGATTTTAATTACTAAAATTCAATAAAAAAGTTTAATTTTGAATAATTATTTAAATATAAATAGAAAAACAAATGATCGAAAAATTAAATTTATACTCTGAAGTTGAAGTAACATTACAAACTGCTATAGATTTAGGTCTTACTGAATTAGAATTCAATAAAATTTTAGAAATTATGGGTCGAACTCCAACATATACAGAACTTGGAGTTTATTCAGTAATGTGGAGTGAGCATTGTTCATACAAAAACTCAATATTGCAATTAAAAACTTTACCTCGTTCAGGGGGAAGATTATTAGTAGATGCTGGTGAAGAAAATGCAGGTTTAATTGATATTGGTGATGATTATGCAATTGCATTTAAAATTGAAAGTCATAATCATCCATCAGCAATTGAACCTTTTCAAGGTGCTGCAACTGGTGTTGGTGGTATTTTAAGGGATATTTTTACCATGGGTGCTAGACCAATAGCAGCTTTAAATTCTCTAAGATTTGGAAATCTTGATTCTGAAAGAACTAAATTTTTAATGAGTGGAGTTGTTAATGGTATTAGTCATTATGGAAATTGTTTTGGAGTACCTACAGTTGGTGGTGAAATTTATTTTGATGACTGTTACCAAGATAATCCATTAGTAAATGCAATGGCTGTAGGAATAGTCAAAAAAGATAAAACTGCATCAGCAGCATCTGAAGGTGTTGGCAATCCTGTATTTATTATAGGTTCTAGTACAGGCAGAGATGGTATTCACGGAGCTTCTTTATTAGCTTCTCGTGAATTTGATGAAAAAACAGACGATATGAGACCTACTGTGCAAGTTGGAGACCCATTTACTGAGAAATTATTACTCGAAGCGACTTTAGAACTTATTGATTCTGGTGTCATTGCTGGAATACAAGATATGGGTGCAGCAGGTATTTGTTGTTCTACAACTGAAATGAGTGCTAAAAATGGTTTAGGAATGGAAATAAATTTAGATTTAGTTCCATTAAGAGAACAAGACATGAGTGCTTATGAAATTATGCTATCAGAATCACAAGAAAGAATGCTTGCTGTAATTAAAATTGGAATGGAAGATAAAGCAAGATTGATAGCAGAAAAGTGGGATGTTTCATTTAATCAAATTGGAATAGTTACAGATACTGGGATAGTTAATTTATTTAGAAATGGCAATCAAGTTGGGAGTCTTAATGCAGATTCATTAGTACTTGGTGGAAGTGCACCAGTAAATATTAGAGAATTCATTGAACCTAAATATCTTCAAGAAACAAGAAAATTCAATATAAATAGTTTGAAAACAGATTTAACACAAGAAGAAATCTTTTGGAAATTAATAACTTCACCAACTATTGCTTCAAAAAAATGGATATTTGAACAATATGATTCACAAGTAAGAACAAATACTGTTTCAATTAAGGGTGATGCAGCTGTTTTAAGATTAAAAGAAACTCCTGGCAAAGGTATTGCTGTTACAACTGATTGCAATAGTAGATATGTATATTTAAATCCTTATGAAGGAGCTAAGTCTGCGGTTTTTGAAGCTGCAAGAAATGTTGTTTGCGTTGGAGCTGAACCTGTTGGTATTACAAATTGTTTAAATTTTGGCAACCCATACGATCCAGAAGTATATTGGCAGTTTAAAGAAGCAATTAGGGGAATGGGGGAGGCTTGTAGAGCTTTAGGTACACCTGTAACTGGTGGTAATGTAAGCTTTCATAATCAATCTAAAAATCATGCAATATATCCTACTCCAACTATTGGAATGTTAGGATTAATTGATGATATAAACTTAATAATGTCTTTAGACTTTAAAGAAGTTGGCGATAGTATTTATGTAATTGGTAATAAAAGAAATGAACTTGGAGGTTCAGAATATTTAAAAGTTATTCATAATTTAATTTCAGGAGAAGCTCCAATTTTGGATATTGAAGAAGAGTTGAAACTTCAGAAGTTATTACTAAATTTGATAAGGAGTAAATCTATTTCATCCGCTCATGATATTAGTGAAGGTGGACTAGCTATTACTTTGGCTGAAAAAGCTATTTCAAGTAAAAACAATTTAGGATGTATTATTAATTTAGAGGGAGATTTGAAAGATATAAATATATTTAGTGAATCGCAGTCCAGAGTTGTAATTTCTTTAAATCCTGACAAAGAAGATAACCTAATTAAAATGTGTGATTTATTTAATGTAGAATTTTATAAAGTTGGTGAAGTTTCTTTAGACTCATTTATAATTAAAAATTTAGTAAATACAAATGTATCTTACTTAAAAGATAAATATGAAAATGCTATTCCTTTAATTATGAATAATTTGATTAAAAGTTAATTTGCATTTTTAAATGTTACTTTGTTTTCAAACTATTTTTTTTAACAGTTAAATATTATAAACTAAGACATTAATAATTTTGTTTCCTTTTTATATTATTTAAAAATTAAATGTTTTAATTTCTTTCATTTATTTGAATATTGGATTATGGAATTTAACTTAAAGAAAAATAGAATATTTCCTCAAAAACCTGAATGGAAAATCATACTAGACTTACTAGTGTACCAAGATTCTTCATTTTTGTTTAGAATTAGTAGAAAGATGATGATTCATCTTTTTAGGATGAAAACACCAGAAATTCATCTATTAATTGAAGAACTTAACCCAAGTATTCAAGGTGAATTTGAAGACCAAAATATAGGATTAAATTGGCCTAAACCTAAAGGCAATTTTTATATGCCGAAAGACATTGCTGCAAAAGTATTTGAAATTGCTGATATATATATACCTGATGATGAAATTTTACTTTTACTTACTAAGTGGTTACATAGAGAAAAATTAAGGACTTTATCAATTGTATTAGAAAAAAAGAATGCTCCTTTGATTGAAGTTGTAGAAGCATTAAAGAAATATTTTAGT
>JAPLFM010000232.1:9974-12162 GCA_026390675.1 Candidatus Kapaibacterium sp.
GAAAATCTTAGATACATAAATATTGCAAAACATTATGTTTACTTAACAACTTTTGAAAGAATATTCGGAAGAATTGTTGGTCCAGGTACAGGAACAGGGAAAGTAGGTGGGAAAAGTGCAGGAATAATACTTGCAGAAAACATACTTAAAGTTAAGAAAAAAGAAAACCCTGTTTTGGAAAATGTATATACTCCTAAAAGTTGGTTTATTACTTCAGATGGGATTTTAGAATTTATAAATTACAATGCATTAGATGAATTTACTCATACAAAATATGATGCTATTGATCACATAAAACTTGAATATCAATTTATTGAATATGTTTTTAAAAATTCAGCTTTTCCGCCAGAATATATTTCTTCTTTAAAAGTTATTTTAGATGATTTAGATGGAAAACCTATTGTTGTAAGGTCTTCAAGTTTATTGGAAGATAGTTTTGAAGCTGCTTTTACAGGCAAATACAAATCCTTATTTATATCTAATATTGGTTCAAAAGAAGAAAGGTTATCAGCTTTAATGAATGCTATTTCAGAAGTATATGCTAGTACATTTGCTCCAGATCCTATTGCTTATAGAAAAGAAAGGGGATTAATTGACTTCAGAGAAGAAATGGGTATATTAATTCAAGAAGTTGTTGGAAATAAAATAGGGAAATATTTTTTACCAAGTTTTGCTGGAGTGGCGTTTAGTAACAATGAATTTAGATGGACTAGTAGATTAAAAAGGGAAGATGGTGTTGTTAGAATGGTTGCTGGCTTAGGAACAAGAGCAGTAGATCGGACTTTTGATGACTATCCAATAATGATTGCACCTGGTTCACCAAATTTAAGATTAAACCAATCTGTTGAAGCTACTGTAAAGTATTCTCAAGTAAATTTAGATGTTATTAATTTGGATACTAATCAATTTGAAACTATTAGTTTTAATGATTTTTTTAAAGAGTCAAATGGTTATTTTCCAGGGTTAGAAAATATTGTTTCGTTTTACAGATCTAATATGATTGTTGATCCTATAAGTAAAATGGCTGATTTCAAAAAAGAAGATTTAATAATCACTTTTAATAATTTAATTAATAAAACTACTTTTGTTTCTCAAATTAAGGAAATACTTAAAGAATTAAGTAAAGCTTATGAGAGTCCTGTCGATATTGAATTTGCATCTGATGGGAAGAAGCTCTATTTACTTCAATGTAGGCCTCAAAGCCAATTTGAAAATGATAATGTAGTACAAATTCCTAAAGATATTAACCCTGAATCAATTATTTTTTCTGCAAATGAATTTATTAATAATGGAATTGTTGAAAATATTGAATATGTTGTTTATGTTGATGCAGAAGCATATTCTGAATTAACATCAATTAGTGACATGCAAGAAGTTGGAAATATTGTTAACAAATTAAATAAGAAATTACCAAGAAGAAAATTCATTTTAATTGGTCCAGGTAGGTGGGGTAGTAAGGGAGATATAAAATTAGGTGTACCCGTAATTTATAGTGATATTAATAATTCAGCAATGTTAATTGAAGTTGCAAAAAGAAACGCAGATTATGTGCCTGAGCTATCTTTTGGCACTCATTTCTTTCAAGATTTAGTAGAAGCTAATATTAAGTACTTACCATTGTATCCTGATAAGAATATAAATATTTTCAATGAAGAATTCTTTTATAAAACACCAAATAGTTTAACACAATTTCTTGAAAATGTTGAAAACTATGAGAGTGTCGTTCGATTAATTAATGTAAGCCATTTTAAAAAAGATTGCAAATTAAACATTTTTATGGATGGCGAAAAGTCTCAAGCGTTTGCAATAATCACAATTTAAAACAAATTATTATGACAGTAATTGAAAAAATATTAAAAACACAAGATATAGCAACACTTCCAGGAGTTGCAACTAAAATATTGTCTTTAATTGAAAATGAAAATACTAATTTAAATATTATTTCAAAATTAGTTGAATCAGATCCGGCATTAAGCCTAAAAGTACTAAGGGTAAGTAATTCACCTTTATTTGCTGGTAGATCTGAAGTTACAAACATGAGTCAGGCTATAATGAACCTTGGTTTAAATAGATTGACAAATGTTATATTAAGTGTTTCTATTTTTTCAAAATTTTTAGTTACAAGAGATAATAATATACTGAAATACATTGATAAATTTTGGTGGCACTCTGCTTCAGTTGGTGTAGT
>JAPLFM010000232.1:12187-22287 GCA_026390675.1 Candidatus Kapaibacterium sp.
GGTGTAGTAACAAAAACATTAGTTCAAAATTTAGGTAAGTCTTTTCATGAAAAAGAATTTTTAGCTGGAATGTTACATGATTTAGGTAAAATTGCTTTGATTCAATACGATTCAAACTCATATAAGACAATTTTAGAAAGCCTTGAAAAAGAACCATCCAAACTTGATGTAGAATTTGAAAAAGAAATCTTTGGTTTTACACATTTAGATGTTGGTTACGAGTTAGCTAAAAAGTGGAGGCTTCCTGCAGATTTTGCTGAAGTTATTTATTACCACAGTAATCCAAATAAAGCTTCAAAAAAACACAAATCTTTAGTTGCTTTTGTTAGAGTTGCAGATTTACTTTGTGAAATGTGGGGAGCTGGATTTTACGAAGGTATTCATGAAGTTGAAATTGATGTAGATGAATCTTGGAAAATTCTTTTAGATATTTACCCTGAGTTTAAAGATGTTGATTTTGAAAAAATCACATTTGAAACAGAAAACGAGTTTAAAACATCTACAGATTTTTTGCAAATATTAAGAGCTTAATAATTTGTTTGAAATATTAACGTCTAATTCTTTTTATTTAATTTGGTTAAGCAAAATTGGATCATCATTCGTTTTTTAAATTAATTATTTCTTTTGCTATTTTTTTTACATTAATTGACAGTATTGTTTTATATAATTGGCAAAAATTCGTTAAATCAAATAAATGGAATTCAAAATTATATAAAATTCCATGGTTGTTTTTTTCTATAATTATTCCATTCTATCTTTATAATAGTTTAAATAGATTAGAGAATAATAATTTTGATAATAATCAATATTATGTTATTTTTAATTCAATAATAGCAATTTGGTTTACTCCTAAGCTTGTTATTTTGATTTACTTATTTGTTAAATTTATATTTAAAAGAACTTTCAATTTCTTTTCACCTAAGCATATTATAAATAAAATAGATAAATCATTTACCTTAGAAAATGTTGACTCTTCAAAACGTAAATTAATTGTTAACACGACAAAGTTAGGTTTTGCAATACTTCCATTTGCTATTGTTGGTTCTGGTATCAAATCATCATTTGAATTAAGAGTTAGAAAAGTTGAAATACCATTATATAATTTACCTAAGGCTTTAGATGGCATAACTTTAGTCCAGATATCTGATATTCATGCTGGATCTTATGCATCTCATCATCAATTCCAAGAAGTAAATGAAAGAATTAAAAATCTAAAACCAGATATACTATTTGTAACAGGTGATTTTGTAAATTACAACCCAAATGAAATTAAAATATTGAAGGGGGAGTTAGAAAGATTAGATGCTGATATAGCTGTATTAGGATGTCTAGGAAATCACGATCATTATATGACCCCTCAAAATCATAATGCTCTTAACGAATACTTAAGTAAGCATACTAAAATTAAAATGCTAACTAATGATTTAACAATACTAGAAATTCATGGAAGCAAATTAAATATCTCTGGAGTTGATAACTCTGGAATGAATATGCATTATGCAGATTTTAATAAAGCTTTAGATAATACTTTAAATGATGTTTCAACTATTTTACTTTGCCATGATCCTTCAAATTGGGATAAATCAATAGTGAATAAAAGGAATGTAGATTTGACATTATCTGGACATACTCACGGTGGTCAAGTTCAACTGAAATTATTAGGTTTAGAATTCAACCCAGGAGCTTTAGCTTATAAACAATTTGATGGTTTGTATAAGAAAAAAGACCAATATTTATATGTAAATACTGGTCTAGGAACTGTTGGTCCTCCAATCAGAATTGGAGTACCTCCTGAAATAACTCAAATAACTTTAAGAAAACTAGATTCAAGTTGTTAGTTATTAATTTGCTACTTCACCTTGAATAACGAATGCTCCCCAATAATATGGGTCTTTATACATTTCTTTCAATGTTTTTTGAGCATTATAAAACGCTTTATGTATTTCTTCTCCACCTAGCCAATTTTTATAAAAAGTTGTCATTAATTCTTGAGTAGTTTGGTCATTAACTGTCCACAAACTCATAATCATATTTCTTGCACCTGCCACTTGAAAAGAACGTTGCAGTCCATAAACACCTTCACCATTCATAACTTGCCCCAAACCTGTTTCACATGCGCTTAATACAATCAAATCGACATTATCAAGGTTTAAGTTTAATGCTTCATATGAAGTTAATATTCCATTTTCGTCTTTTTCTTGAGTAGTTTGATCAAAATTCATAAAATTAGATGCACCAGCAAAAAGTAAACCTGATCTTAATAATGGATTTTGAATAGCTTTCTCAATATCTACTCCAAACTCTCTACTTTCTTGTTCATTCAAATTGTTTAAGAAAAATCCATGGGTAGCAATATGAACTAATCTGTAATTTTTAATTTTTTTCATATTTGCCTCTGTTGCGTTTTCTTCCATAAATACATCAGAAGTCCATTTCTTTTCATCAAGTTGCAATTTTATTTTTTCAATTTCTACTTTTGTCCCAGGTAATTCTGAAACTTCATTTTCATGTTTAGGTTCATTTGATTTTAATAAATCAGTCATTTTAACTTCTTCTTTTTTAGTAGATTCCATTTTATATTTAGGAAATCCAAACAATACACCTTTGTTGTTTTTTTCATTATCAATTTTAGGTCTTGTATTTTCTCTTGCTAAGTCAGCAGTATTTGATATGATGTAGACAAATTTATTATCTAACAAAAATTTACCATCAGGATACCTTAAAGTATTTAAACTAATGTTGTTATAAACACCATCTAATGAAACATATACAACATCTTTCCCTTTAATTTCTGCATCAATTGGCTCCCAATATACTTCATACGATTTTTTATCAGGGAATTTTTGTTTAATCAAATTTTTATAGTTACGTAAATATGCATTGTCAAGGTCATTTCCATTTCTAAATAAAACAAACTTTGGATTATCTACTGTTTCTTTAGTTAATATTAATGCAGCATAAAATGTAGAATCACTCCAACCTTTGTTAAAGTATTTAAACCTAATTATTTCAACAGATGCTTCATTTTCTTTTAATTTCTTTTGGACATCTTTCCAAGTTATACTTGAGCTATCGTTTGACTTATTAATATCAGAGGAAGCAACTGAAAGTTCTTTTTCCATTGTATTCACAGCTTTTTCCAAAGAGTCAATGTCTTTGCCTAATCTTTGAAGCTCTGGTTTACTCATAGAAAAAAGTTTAGATAATTGTTCTTTTGAATTTTTCCATTCAGTATATTTACCTTTTAACTCAGGATTATTACTAGCATTAATTGTTTTTTTCATTTTCTTCACATAATTCAAAAGTAATCCTTTTGTAGAAATGTGATAATTATACATATCTCCAATTAGCGAAGGTTTAGCTTCTAACCTTGAAGTTGCATAACAATTAAACATATCAAATCTTTCTTTTAACATAGAGTAAAATTTTGCTTTTTCACTTTCACTATAAAAAGGGAAGTACTTATCTATTTGAAATAGATAAATATCGAATGCTTTTTTATAAAATTCTTCAGCTTGGTCAAAATTCTCCATTTCTTTAAGCAAACCTCCAAAGCTATGCATAATTGAACAGTTTCATTCAGATATTCATAAGCTGATTTATAGTCTTCTTTAATCCACTTAATAATTCCCATTGCTTTTAAACATTTTGAGTACAATGGATGAGCAATTCCTAATTTTTGTTTGATAGCAGGAAGTGCTTTTTCCAAAACAATAAAAGCTTCATCATGATTTTTATTACTGATTTGAAGTTGAGCAAGATTATATAATGTAGAAAAACTAGCTGGATTCATTTCTTTCATCATTTTAGATTGGATAGTGCTAGATTTTGCCATTAGGGGTTCAGCTTCAGCTTTCATTCCTAGCTCAGTATAAATTATTGCAAGGTTAAAGATTGCAGCAGCAGTAGTTTGATCGTCAAATAGCAATGAGTCTTTAGAACTTATTAGGTAAGCATTTTTTATATATTCCAATGATTTTTCTTTATTACCAATAGCTTTATATAATAAACCTAAATTTATTAGAGATGTTACATAAGTTGGATTATTTTCTCCTAAAGCTTTCTTTTTAATTTCTATAGATTCTACTAAGTATGATTCAGCTTCTGGGTAGCGGCCAATAGAATAGTAGTATTGACCTAAGTTATTTAAAGATTTAGCATAGGAAGTATCTTTACCATCATTGAATTGTTGTCTTATTTTTATTGATTCTAAAAGCATTTGTTCAATTTTATCATTTCTGCCTAAAGTTTGATAAACAACTGAAAGATTATTTACAACTCTTGCATATATTGGATTTGAAGTGCCTCTGATTGCTGATACTAAAATTTTTTCTTTATTATAGTATTTTTCAGCATTATCTAAATCACCTTTTGTAAAATAAATTCTACCTACTTTGCTTAATTGAGCCATATATTGACTTGAACTATCGCCATACAATCTTATTGCTTCACTTAAAGACTTCAAACCTAAGTCAACTGCTGTTTTAAAGTCTCTTTTTTGAAGTGCTTGGTCTGATCTATCTGCAAGGTCTTTTACTGTATCTTGAGCAAACAAAGATACAAATGCCAATAGTAAAAGGAAGGAAATGTATTTGAATATATTTGTCATTGTTAATAGTTTTTATGTTTATACTTAATTCTAATTTCTTAATTTATTAAATTAATTTTTACTTTCAAAGAATATTTCTTAACAAGTTTTTGTTTAAATATTTAGAGATTGAATGTATTTTTGTAAATATTTTAATTATTAAAGAGAAAAAACCTTTGAATTTACTTTTCAAACAGATAAGATTAGTTAATCCAAATGATGAATTAGACGTAATTTCTGATTTATGGATTAAAGATGGTATTATTAAACAGATAAAACCAAATCTTCAAAATTATGACACAGAGACTCAAATAATTGATTCTGCAAATTTTGTTTGTTGCCCTGGTTTATTTGACATGCATGTGCATTTTAGGACTCCTGGTCAAAATCATAAAGAAACGATTGAATCAGGAAGTAATTCTGCTGCTAATGGTGGATTTACTGGAGTAGTTTGTATGCCTAACACTTCACCTGCTATTGATAATGAAATAACTTTAGAATGGTTAATTAATAATTCTAAAGATAATATTATAGATATTAAATACTCTGCAGCAATAACTCAAAATCGGAAAGGTGAAAAATTAACAAATATGAATTCGCTAAATGATAAGGGAGTAGTTATTTTCACAGATGATGGTGATCCAGTAAAATCAGCTGATATGATGAAGAAAGCCTTTGATTATGCTTCTACAAATGATTTATTATTATCACAGCATTGTGAAGAGACTTCTTTAACTTCTGGTTTTGGAATGGATGAATGTGAATTATCATTTAAATTAGGATTAAAAGGATATCCAAGTGTTGCCGAAGAAATAATTATTAATAGAGATATTTTACTTTCTGAATATTGTGGCAATAGAAGATACCACGTACAACATTTAAGTACTTGGAAATCTGTAAATTTAGTTCGACAAGCTAAGAAAAAAGGAATTAGAGTAACTTGCGAAGTTTCTCCTCACCATTTATCATTAGACCACAATAATTTATCTACATTTGACACTAATTTTAAAATGAATCCTCCACTAAGGAGTCAAAATGATATAGATTTAATCATTGAAGGTCTTAAAGATGGAACTATTGATTGTATTGCAACAGATCATGCTCCTCATACTGAAGAAGAGAAAAATAATGTTTTTGATTTAGCTCCAAATGGTATTGTTGGCTTAGAGACTAGTTTAGGTGTGTGTTTAACAAATTTGTTTCATACTGGACAATTAGGTTTAAATGAAATTGTTTTAAAAATGTCAATTAACCCTAGGTTAATTTTAAATATAGAAGTTCCTAAAATCGAAGAAGGAGTTATGGCGAATCTTACCATTTTTGATCCAAACGAGTTATGGAAAGTAGATAAAACTAAATTTATTTCAAAATCTAGAAATACTCCATATAATGAAATAGAATTAAAAGGTAAACCTAAATATACTTTTAACAATAATAAATACTATATAAGCAATTTATAAGGATATGTATATGCAAACTCATGAAGAAGAATTAGAAAATTTAATGAAAGATGTTATGAAGAAAGAAATGTTAAAAAAAATTGAAGACAAAATTACTAATGGTGATAGAGATATTATCAAAGCTATAAAATATATGATGGAAGATGAAGAACAACCTGGTGATAATTTTTAATTCAAAATGTTCCGATAATCAACATTATGTAAACTAAATTAAATTGATGTTTTAACTACAACATCCTATTTAATAAAACATCTATATAAATATTTTCAAAATATAGTAATTGATTTTACAATTTTATGCACATAGAAAAAAACAAATCCACTTATATATATATTACTTTATATTCAATTTTTACAATATTAATTTGGCAAATTCCCTTTGGTAGATATATATTATTTCCATTTACAATTCTTGGTACATGGTTTCATGAAATTTCACATGGTTTATTTTCAATTATTTTGGGTGGGAATTTTTTAAGATTAGAAATTTTTCAAGATGGTTCAGGTATTGCAGTTCATACTGGAGATTTGTTTATGGGTGAAATTGGCAATGCAATTGTTGCTGGAGCTGGTCCAATGGGACCTGCATTTTTTGGTACTATATTGATTAGATCTTCTTTTAATGAAAAAACATCAAAATATGCATTAATGACATTAGCTCTCTTTCAAATTTTATCAACCATAATTTGGATTAGATCATTTTTTGGATTTGTTATTATTATTATCATTGGAATGTCTTTACTTTTTATAAGTGTAAAAAGCAGTTATATTATTATTAAAAATACTATTGTTTTTTTAGGAATTCAAGCTTTTTTAAGTCTTTATTTATCAATAGGATATTTGTTTACTCAATCAGGAAATATCGGTGGGAAATCTTTTGTTTCAGATACAGGTGTTATGCAAAATTCATTGTATCTGCCATATTGGTTTTGGGCTATTTCTATTATATTTGTATCAATAACTTTGTTCTTTTTATCATTAAAGAAATATTTATAAATATTATATAAAACAATTATTTACACATTTTAATTAAATTATGAAAAACAAGATAAATTTAAAAAACCTTACTTTAACTATCTTAATTATTAATTTACTAACTATTTCGTCTTTATACTCTGAAAAAAAGAAGTTTGGTTTTGAAGATGCTATAAAATTCAAGAGCTTAACTAGCCTAAAGCTTTCAGATGATGGAGCTTGGATTGTTTTTGTTAGCAATCCTGATAGAGGTGATGGTGAAGCTATTGTAAAATCGACAATAAGTTCTAAAAGTTTTACAATTGAAAGGGGCAGTACACCTTTCCAATTTGATAAAAAGGCAAGTTTTATTGTTGCTTCTACCCTACCTAAAACTTTGGAAACTTTGAATGCTAAAACTGAGAAAGATAAACCTAAAAAAGGTATGACTTTATTAGACTTGAGTGATGGTAGTTCAAGTACATTTGAAAATGTTAGTATCTATAATTTATCAAATGATGGTAAATGGTTGGTATACAAAAAGTTAAATGACAAAGATTCAAAACCTGATGACAAGAAAAAAAAGGTGACGGGAGATGATTTAACTCTCAGACATATTGCTTCAAAAACAGAAATTAACATAACATCAGTAGTTGATTATACTATAGATAGTTCTAGTAATTACTTAATCTATACTATCTCTGAAGAAAAAGGATTGAGAGATGGAATTTATTTCAGAGACCTTAATGCCACTTTTGCTCCAGAAAAAGCTATAGAAACTGAAAAAAATGTAACCTATTCAAATGTATCGTTTTCTAATATTAATAGCTCTTTGGCTTATACAAGAGCTAAATTAGATTCAAATAACAAACCTTTGGATTGTGATATTAAAATTTGGTACTTCAAAAATTCTAAGATTGAATTACTTTTAAAGGATTCAACTCAAAAAGGGTGGTTTGTTCCAAATAAAAACAGCTTAATATGGTCTAAAGATGGCAAAGATTTGACTTTTGGCTTAAAACCCTATTCAGAAAAAGTTGGAACGAAAGATGAAAAACCCAAATTTTCAAAAGATAATTTATTTAACTTTGATGAAATTAGAAAGGAGACTCAACTTTTTATGTGGCATCCAAATGATGATCAAATTATAACAAAACAAAAGAAAGATTGGGATGTAGAAAAAGATAGAACATATAAAGCTTTTATTAATATAGATTCCAAGAGCTTAACTCAACTAGCTGATACAAACATTCAAAGCGTAATCTTAAATGAAAACCGTAGATTTGCGATTGGATATGATGACGAAATTTATTCTAAAGAATATCTTTATTCAGGAGATTACTCAGATTTATATTCTATTAATCTCTCAAATAGCAAAAGAAATATTGTTGCAAAACATATAAGTGAAGGGGCTAACCTATCTCCAAAAGGTAATTATATAGTTTACTATCAAGATAAAAACTGGTTTATATATAACAATAATACAAATGAAACTAAAAACTTAACTCAATCTTTAAATATTCCATTTTATAATCTCGAACATGATACTCCAGAAACTCCTAGTTCTTGTGGATTTGGTGCTTGGCTTGAAAATGATTCTATATGCTACATTAATAATGAATTAGATATTTGGGAATATAACACAACTACTAATATTATTAATAATATAACTAAATCATTTAACACAAATAACACATCATATAGAATCAAACTAATTGATTCTGAAAAAAGTTTTATTAATTTAAATGATACTATTCTTCTAACTTATTTCAATAAAGACAACAAAGAAAGTGGATTGATTTCATATAACTTAACAAACAAATCAATTTATAACAAAATTGGAGGAAAATATTTTTACCGTTCTGTAATAAAAGCTAAAGATAATAATAGAATAATATTCAACAGAGAAAATTATCAAGAATTTCCAGATGTCTGGTCTTCAAATATGAATCTTAACTCAAATCAAATAACTAACTTACATTCCGACATTAAAGATTATAATTGGGGTAATACTGAGCTTGTAAGCTACAAAACTCAAAGAGGTGATTCACTCCAAGGTTATTTAATCAAACCTGATAATTATGATCCCAAAAAGAAATATCCAATTCTAATCTATTTTTATGAACGAATGAGTGATGATGCTAACAAATTTAATATGCCAGCAATTAACCACAGACCTTGCTATCAAGTATATTTAAGTGATGGTTACTTAATGTTTTTCCCTGATATAAAGTATTATACAGGCTCTCCTGGTCAAAATGCTACTGATGTGCTTCTTTCTAGTTCCAAAAAGTTAGTGGAATTAGGTATTGCGGATTCTAACAAAATTGCTATTTGGGGACATAGTTGGAGCGCATACCAAGGTTCGTTAGTTGCAACTCAAACAAATTATTTCAAAGCTATTGTAGCTGGTGCACCAGTTGGAAATATGACTTCAGCTTACTCAGGTATCAGACTTGAATCTGGAAGAGCTAGACAATTTCAATATGAAAAACAGCAAAGTAGAATTGGTGGAAATATAGTTGATTCACTATCAGCTTATATCCGTAACTCCCCTATTTTCTTTGCAGATAAGATGAATACTCCCCTACTTATTGCACATGGTGATATTGATGAAGCTGTTCCTTTTTCTCAAGGTGTTGAACTTCATTTGGCAATGCGTAGATTTAACAAAAACTGTATATTACTTCAATATGAAAATGAGCCTCACCATCTAAAAAAATATCCTAATAAAGTAGATTATGCTATTAGAATGAAAGAATTTTATGATACTTATGTTAAAGGAACTCCTGCTCCAAGTTGGATTACAAATGGTATCAAATACAAAGGTGATTATAATATTAAGTAATAAATTATCTAAATTATAAATAGTTTTTTAAAAGCCAGAATTTTGTCTGGCTTTTTTTTTGTCATACCTGCGAATGCAGGTATCTAAAGTACTTGTGTCACCCTGAATTTATTTCATGGTATATTTAGTTTTCAAAAAACAACAAATTAAGAACACCACTTTAAAACAATTCCAATTATCTGAATCAGGATTTTCAGAATATTAGGATTAACAGGATTAAGACAAAAATTCAGTTTTTGGAAAAATTTTC
>JAPLFM010000108.1 GCA_026390675.1 Candidatus Kapaibacterium sp.
GAACATAAAATAATAGTAGAGAGAATGACGGATTTGTTATGTAGATATTGCGTGAAAAATTGGAACATAAACGAACCTCCACTTTTTGGGTGAAGGTTTAGATTATTTTCCAGATTTTGTTCTGTTATCAAACATACAAAGCATTTGGCAATTTTTCTCTTCTGTTTTTCCTCCTTTGTGCCAAGGTATAATATGATCTGCTTCCATTCCATTTAATTCAAAATGATTGTTGCATTTAGGGCAGATACCATTTTGTTTTCCATATACTTTTAATTTTGTTTTATCATCAAATTGACGTAAATTTAAATGTTTTTCATCTCTTGTTAATACATATATATATATTCCTTTAATACTTTGAACGTCATCATCATCAATTAATTTCAAAATTTCTTCTTCAAGTTTAGTTGCACTTAGCAAAGTATCTTTAAATCTATTATACAAATTACCCCAATCAATACCTTTCATTTCCTTGCGATATGTAGGGAATGTTGCTTGAACCCACGAAACAACTGATTGAAAGTAAATCCACAATGCACTAGCACTTGGATCGTGTTGATGTTTAGACATATAAACTTCAATATTCTTATTGGAAATCCAATCAATTGCGGTTTCTAAATATTCTTGTCTAATAGAAGAGCCATTTAAATAATTACTTCCAATACTATTAGCTGCACATCCACTTTTGCTAAAATATCTTTTAGCATCAGTTAGCCATTTGCCTGCATATACAGCATTTCTTAATTCTTGATCTGTTAGTTTTTCACCGGCTATATTAATAGTCCTAAACCAATCTAATCTTTCACTATCAGTACCACTACATATATAAACCATTAACTTATAATTAAGAATTTGTTTTTGTTCATTATTTTGAAGATTATGAAAATACATAAATTCAAAAGCAAAATCACCATTAATATACTGACAAAGTGATAGTGTTCTCTGCTGTCCATCGATTACTTCAAAGTTCTCATCTTCACGTAAAGCCCAATACATTACATTTAAAGGGAATTCTTTTCTTACAGTATTGATTACAGCATCTCTTTGTTTATCATTATAAATAAACTCTCTTTGATATGGAGGACGAATATCAAGTTTGCCACTATATCCAATAACACCAGCTTCTGAATTATCAATGAATCCATTTGCTAGTTCTCTAACAGTTATTTCTTTAAGTTCTATTTTCATTACATTTCTCAATTTTTTTTACATTTTAAAAGAGGTTTATATTATTACTTTGCGACACTTTTTTGTTTCTAATTATTATTCTAAAATATGGGCATTTTCCATTAATTACCAAATCCTTCTCGTCATCTCCTTTACGAAATTTAATTATTTCAAATTGTTCAGGGTTGTATTTATCCAAAAATGTAATAGGTACTCCCATAGCACCTTCGTAATCGCAAGGAATATTTTTAGTAACATCTACATTTATAGCGTCATAATTGTCATATTTTGGGTATTCATTAGGTGTATATTTTTTAAAAAGAATTAAGTCTTCGTGTCTTTTTTTTATTTCTAAATTCGTAAACCAAGTTACTCCAGAAACTCTTATCATCCCTTCTTTATGGTTTCCTGCTGTTGCATAATCATCATAATGAACATTAATGAAATGAGCAGCACCACCAGTAAAGCCTTTGCCTAACCAAATACTATTTTCTTTGATTAATTTAAAAATTTCTTTATATGTAATTGCATTTTGATGTCCAACAATAACAAATTTTTTATCATATTCAATAAGTTGAGCAACATATTCTCTGAATAATGAAAAAGGAGGGTTAGTTACAATTATATCTGCTTGTTTGAGAATTTCAATGCATTCTTGACTTCTAAAATCTCCATCACCTTCAAGATATTGAATACCAATTTCTTCTAAGTCAGGTATTTTATTTCCATTCAAATCACCATTATATTCAAGAAGAATTGCTCCTTCAGAATCATTATGGCTAAATAAATCAAGATTTTGATTTTTATAACAAGTAGTAATTAGCTTTTTAAGTCCAAGATATTCAAAGTTATATGAAAAATAATGAAAGAAGTTGCTAACTCTAGGGTCATCACAATTGCAAAAAACAACTTTATCTTTGAAATGCTCTTTGTAATGCTTCATCTCTTTTTCAATATCTTGAAGTTGAGTATAGAATTCATCTTTCTTTGCATTTTTAGCACTATGTAAGTTTTTATTATTTGAATCATTTGATTTTTTACTTGAAGCCATCTATCTTTCCAAGCACAAAAAAAGGGCATTTTCACAAATTTGCCCTTGTTCAAGGTACTGCAATACCCACATGAAGTGCAAAAAAGGAAAACGCCCGATTTCTCGGGCGTGTCCTGACTTGCGTTCTTCATGTTATAAAAATTTGCAGTTTTTGAACAAGAACGTAAGAAAGACCACGCTTTCTATTATATTTTGAAATTTTATTTAGCTTTGAGCTACTTAGCTCTTGAGCTTGCTCTTTTTATTTGCCTTTTTAGTTTTTAAAAATTGTTTGTTTTGTTTTTTGTAAATTAATCATAAATTTGATGAATTTATAGTCTTTTGTTTTTAGAAAATGGAATAATTCGAATACAAATGTTGGATTCCGTATCAAGCACACGATTGTGTGATGAATGATAGAAAAGAAATACAAGAACCACTTCCGTCTTGCAAGCAAGCCACCTTCGCCAGCGAAGGACAAATACTGGATTCCTGAACAAGTACGGAATGACAAGACAAAATACAAAGGCTGGATTCCTGAACAGGTCAGGAATGACAAGACAAATACAAAGGCTGGATTCCTGAACAGGTCAGGAATGACAAGACAAATGCTGGATACCTGCATTAGCTTCGCTTCACTTCGTAGTCGCAGGTATGACAAAAGACAACACTTGATTCCTCGCTATGCTCGGCATGGCAAAGAACTAAAAAACAACAAAAATACTTAAAATCTCGTAACAGCGTCTAATCCAAATCTTGTTACACTGAAATCGATAATATTAAAAATGTCTTATTTCAATTATGATGGTAAAAATATTTACTATAATGTTTTTGACAATGGAAAAGAAGAAAATCTATTGATGTTACATGGGAATTGTGTTTCTCACAAAATGTTTCGTTCTGAAATAAAATACTTTGGTCAGTTTTACAACATTATTGTTTTTGATTATCCGGGTATTGGATTATCAGATAGAGTTGAAATTTTTAGAGATGACTATTGGAACTACAATGCTAAATGTTGTATTGAATTGTTAGATATGTTAAATATCAAACAAATTAAAGCTATTGGTACAAGTGGTGGTGCTTTATGCGGATTGAATGTTGTAGCATTGGACCCAAATAGATTTACAGCATTTATAGCAGATAGTTTTATGGGTTTTGGACTTTCGTTAATAGATTCACAAGAAATATCAAAGAGAAGAAAAAAGGCTAAAACTCAATTTATTCATGTTGCGTTTTGGAAGGATATGATTGGTGAAGATTGGAGTGATGTAGTAGATCAAGATATTGACTTAATGGAAAGAGTTGGAAGTAAACAATTGCTTACAATACATGGTGATTTAAGCAAAGTATTCACTCCTATTTTGTGCGTAGCTGCCGAAACAGATGAATTAATCCCTAATACTCCAGAAAAAGTAAAAGCCGTAGCTGACAAACTTCCTAACTCTCGAAATGTGGTTTATAATTACGGTAAACATCCTTTTATGATTACTCAAAAAGCAGAATTTAGAAAATTAGCATTAAACTTTTTTAAAGAGTTAAATTAAAAATGAAGATTTTAATTAATGTTTAAAAATTATAAGAATTATTTCTCATCTCAAAAGGAACATCTTTGGAAAAGGAATCTTTTTGTTTTGGCATTGGCACAGTTTGTTGCAATGGTAGGAATGACAGCCTGCATTCCTTTTTTACCTTTATATGTTAGAGAACTCGGAGTAACTAATCCACACGATGCTAAAATATGGAGTGGATATGTTATGGGAGCGGCAACATTTGCAGGTGTACTTTTTGCACCATTTTGGGGTTATATAGGTGACAAATATGGCAGAAAAATGATGAATGTGAGAGCTGCTGCTGGTTTGACAATTACTATAATAATAATGGGGTATGTAACTAATGTGCAAGAACTTGTTGCGAGTAGGTTTCTATTAGGTGCTTTAAGTGGAATTATAGCTTCGGCTTTGGCTTTTGTAAGTGCAAACACTCCAAGTGATAGAAGTGGTTTTGCAATTGGTGTTTTGCAAAGTTCGTTATCGGCAGGTAGTATTATTGGACCTTTTATAGGCGGTACAATAGCTGATGCAAAAGGTATAAGATCTGTTTTTCTTATTATAGGCGTACTTTGTGGCATTAGCACATTATTAGTATTTTTCTTTTTGAAAGAAGATAAATACGAAGTAAGCTCAAGAAAAACAGTTAGTGTATTAGACAATTTGAAGTTTATATTTTTTAATAAACAATTAGCAATGCTTATGTTATTAATTATATTTGCTCAAGCAGGCATTCAACTCACAATGCCAATTTTTGCATTTTTTGTAGAGAGTTTGCAAGCTCCTAAATCACATTTGGCAACAATCACGGGTTCACTTTTTGGAACTGTTGCATTGTTTTCTATTATGTTCGCTCCAGTTTGGGGAAGAAGAAATGATAAAAAAGATTGGAGGAAAACTGTATTTGTTTCTTCTTCAATTTGTGGAATTTTTCTTATTTTGCATATAGCTATGCCAGAATATCATTATTTATTTCCACTTCGCATTGTTTTAGGAATTTTTGTAGCTGCTATTATACCATCATTATACAATGCAATTAATAAATTAATTCCAAGTGAAACTAAAGGTGGAATAATGGGAATAGCATCAAGTGCAAATATGTTTGGAACTTTTGTAGCTTATGTTTCTTCAGGCTATATTGCATCATTTTTGGGAATAAATTTTACATTTATTATATCAGGTATTTTATTGATTTCAGTAGCTCTTATTGCTAAATATAACAAACCTTATCTTCAAAATCTTATAAAAAGTTAAAGATAAGGTTTTATTAATTTTTATCAAATAAAAAGAACAAATAAATTTGAAATTATTATTTTTTAAACTTCATAGTTAAAACATTTTGAGCAACAATTTTACCAGTTCTCAAACCCTCTTCACAAGCTTTTCTAAAGTGAATTCCACCATATATTCTTGATGAACTTACTTCATTGGCACAATTATAAAAAGAAGTGAAGCTTCTTGGAGCAATAACATTATCAGGTAAATCGAATCTTGCAATAAATTGAGTTGAATCAGTAAATGAATAATTGTCTCCCATGACAGAAGTCATAACTTCCATAGCAGCTCCAGTTTGTGTTGAGTGGCCAGAAGTATATTCAGGGAATGGTGGTGTAACAATTAGAGTATTAAAATTTGGCTGTTTGAAATAAGTAAGTTTTCTTATGTATGTTATTGGTCTTATTAAGTTATAAAAATATTTAACTTTCCAACAGTAAACAAAAGCATCATGAAGGGACATTCCCATTTTAACATAAAGTTCTGAGGCTTTATCAAGGGGCATTTTTTCTTTTGTCATAATTTGTCTTGCAATTGAAAGACTATGACCAGACGGAGTTCCACTTCTATATGCCTCATCATTCCAGTATTGAGCTATAATATTCATTTTCTCATTTTCTGGATCAGCTTTAGGATTTAAGCATTTAATAGATAAATCAAATGTTTCTTTCGCATCTTTGAAAAATAGCGAAGTTGTATC
>JAPLFM010000246.1:0-20872 GCA_026390675.1 Candidatus Kapaibacterium sp.
TTATGGGATAATTCTAGGCAATTTACATTACCTGTTAAATATGAATAATATTTTCTAATGAATTATTTGGGTTCAACCAAGATTTAGAAAATACGATTAAAAATACTTTTCAAAATCTTTATCAACAAGATGAACAAATTGCTGTTATACCAATCCCAAAGTTAGAAATTAAAGAAAAAGAAATCACACATTCAAACCCTGATAATGTTGATATTGACAAATTATTGAAACAAATGCGAAAAGAAGATGACATATTTGTAGCAAAAAGAAATGCTGAAATAGACAGAAAAGCAAGAGAAGAAAAGCACCAAAAATCATAAAAAAACGTTAAATCACTGCAAAAATTGAAATGAAAAAATTCAAGTAAGATATTGAAAATTAATGAGTTTAAGTGGAATAAGTAAAAAAAACTTTTGGAAAATTTATTTGGAAAATTTTTCCAAAAACTGAATTTTGTTTTGGTTCATTCTCCCCTTGGAGAGAAAAAAAGTGAGGTTCTTAAATTGTTGCTTTTTGAAAATACAAACACTAAATATACCCTGAAATATATTCAGGATGAAAGGTAAAGAAACAGAAAAAACGCAAAAACACTGCAAAAATTGAAATGAATGTTTTAGCTCCCTCTCCGCTTGGAGAGGGCTGGGGTGAGGTCTTCTAGCAATTTAATTTGAAATCCAAATGTCCTAATTTTTGGGAGCACTTCACTTTAAAAAACTTCAATAACACACTAAATTAAAATACAAAGACAATAAAACTAATGTAAAAACTTCTATATATTTGTAATGGGTATGTTATGGAATCGACAGGAAGAAGTAGTTTGAAAGTGGCGTGTCGAGCTATACTGGTGGGGCTCGTAAATTCAACCGGTAGAAAAAAAACGCAGAAAACAATTACACTTTAGCTGCTTAATTAAATAACCAGCTAAACACTTTTGATAAGGGGTGCCTATAAATTTTATCATTGGTGACGCAAATCAATAGGATAGCTTGTTAGAATGTCTTTGGCTAACTTGCAAAATTAAAGAAGACTCACAAAACAAAAACCTGCTATTCGGTTCATTGTTTTGAAAATTCAAAGAATAGATACACACGTAGTCGCCAAGAGCAAAGCTTTTTGGACCCGGGTTCAACTCCCGGCATATCCACTGAATTTAAACCTAGTTAATTGATAAGTTAATTAGGTTTTTTTTTGAGTTTTAAACTTAGATTAGATATAAAACTTACTTTAATTTTGTGTTTTAAGCATTTAAAAACAAAAAAAGCTGATACAAATTGTACCAGCTTTTTCTTGCTCCGAAGCAGGGACTTGAACCCCGGACCCCATGATTAACAGTCATGTGCTCTAACCAGCTGAGCTACTTCGGAATAATTTGATAATTCAAATTAATTAAGATTCAAATTTAAGGAATTTTTTATAAATTGCAAAAAGTTTTTTTTGTTTTATACTAAAATGTTGAAAAAATATTGATTGTCAAGACAGATGTTGTAATACTTTCGAGTATAAAATATGGTGACTCAAGTAGAATACTGAGAGTCTATTCACGCGATTATGGCAAAATTTCTATTATAATTAAAGGTGCAATAAGCTCTAAGAATAGGTATGGTTCTGCTATTGAACCATTATCAATAAGTGAAATTCAATTTTATTTTAAAAAGAATACTGACCTCTATTTAGTGTCATCTGCAGAAACAAAAGTAAATCTTAAAAATGTAAGAAATAATCTAGATCGAATTGCAATTGGTATGATGATTTTAGAGTCGATTTCACAATCACATGAAGAAAAAGATAAGAATGAAATGTTATTTGATGAAATAGTTAGTTCACTTGAGATTTTAAACACAATTGAATTTTCACCAGTAATTGCATTAATTTATTTTGAAATTAAACACTCATTAAATTTAGGTTTTGATATTAATTTTAATTTTTTAGACTTAAATAGAAGTGATTTGAATAATGAAATATTATATTTTAGCTTGTTTGATACTTCAATTGCAAAAAACTTTGATATTATTAAAGGAAAAAGTATTAAATTGAATGGTTAAAGTATTGAATTTATGTGCTTGATTAATGAAAACAATTTATTAACAGCAAATAAAATAGCTGATACTGAAATTCTTAATGATTTAGTAAAACTTTTCTCTTCTTATTACTCATATCATTTTGATAGAAGATTTAACTATAATTCTTTTGCATTACTATCTAATTTTTAATAATTTTTAAAATATATAATGATTTTCGATATTTTTATTACTCTTTTTTTTGTTGTACTTAATGGCTTCTTTGTAGCAGCTGAATTTGCTCTTGTAAAAGTAAGAGCATCACAAATCGAACTTAGAGCTAAAAAGGGACAAAGACTTGCAATTTTAGCCCAAGATTTAATAGCAAACTTAGATTCATACCTTTCAGCAACTCAATTAGGGATTACACTCGCTAGTCTTGGATTAGGTTGGGTAGGAGAAGGAGTAGTTTCAAATATTATTATTAACTTGATGCATTCAATTGGGTTGAATATTGATCAAAAAACTGCTCATTCAATTTCTTTACCAATAGCGTTTTTAACAATAACATTTTTACATATTGTTTTTGGTGAACTAGCTCCCAAATCAATAGCAATTCAAAAATCTGAAAAAGTTACTATATTCTTAAGTATGCCTTTAAGGATTTTTTATCTTATTTTCAAGCCATTCATTTGGTTTTTAAATGGTTTTGCAAATCGAATAATAAAGTTTTTAGGTTTTGAACCTATAAGCGAAGAAGACAACTTACATTCAGCAGATGAACTAAGATATTTAATCAAAGAATCTAGTGAAAGTGGACTTATTGATGATGCAGAACAGGAGTTAATTGAAAATGTTTTTGAATTTTCTGAAACTCCTATTAGACAAATTATGGTTCCAAGAAACCGTATTGTAGCAATTGATATCACTATGGATAAAAATGAAATAATTGAACAAATTATTGAAGAAGGATTTTCAAGAATGCCAGTTTATGAAGGCTCAATTGATAATATTATAGGTATAATTTATTCAAAAGATATTATTAGTTTGATGAAATATGGGAATTTATTTGTTATTCAAGATTTAATTAGACAACCTATTATAGTGAACGAAGATGATAAGATAAATAATGTTCTTAGTCAATTAAAAAAACATAAAAATCATTTTGCAATTGTTAAAGATGAATTTGATGGTATAGCTGGAATTGTAACTATGGAAGATATAATTGAAGAAGTATTTGGTGAAATTCAAGATGAATATGATGAAGAGCAAGACATGGTTCAACAAACTAATGAATTTGAATTTGTTGTTCAAGCTGCAGCTCAAATTACTGAAATTAACGAGCTATTGATAATTAAAATACCTGAAAGTGATGATTATGATACAATTGGAGGTTATGTTTTAAACTTAAGTGGGAAAATTCCAGAAGCTGGTGAGGTAATCAAACTTAAAAATTATAAATGTGAAATCTTAAAACGAAATGAAAGAAAACTAGAAGAATTAAAATTAACTTATATTGAAGACAATTAATAGTCATTAAATAAATAGAGTTTGCTCTTCAAACTTTCGTAAAGTAATTTTCTAGCACGAAACAAATGTGCTTTTACTGTACCAAGGGGCATATTTAATTTATCAGCAATTTCTTGATAATCGAGCTCTTCAATATGTCGTAAATTAATAATTTCACGATAATTTTCAGGTAATTCATCTATAGCATTTTTTATTGCATTAGATTTCTCAGCAGTTATTAATGATAAATCAGGCATATATTCTTTATCTTCAATCTCCATAGTAATATCATCATCTTCAGAAATACTAATTGGTTTATCAATTGAAACAAATGAAATACGTTTTTTTCTTAAAAAATCAATACAATTATTAGATGCTATACGATAAATCCATGATGAAAAGGAATAACCAAATTGAAATTTATCCATATTATTGAAGGCTTTAATAAAGGTTTCTTGAGTTAAGTCTTGCACATCATCTTCATCTTTTATCATTCTCCTGATAAGAGCAAGGATAATTGAACGATATTTTTTTTGCAATTTAGCAAAATCGTTATGATTTCCATTTAAGATGTTTTTAATAACTAAATAATCATCTTCATTAGTTTGAATATTTTGTTCTTGTGTATTACTCATATTATAAAAATAACTGAGATTATTGATATAAACAAATTATTTAATTAAACATCGACTATGCAAGTGGTAATTTAATTGTAAATCTTGTTCCTTGACCAACTTTACTTTCTAATGTTATCTCGCCATAATGAAGATTAATAATATGTTTTACAATTGAAAGCCCTAGTCCAGTACCACCAACTTTCCTTGATCGAGATTTATCTACAATATAAAACCTTTCAAAAATTCGAATTTGGTCATCAACTGGAATTCCTATTCCAGTATCAATTATTTCCAAAATTAAATTAATATCTTCAGTTCTAACATCGATATTTATTGAACCAACATCAGTATATTTAATAGCATTATCCATTAAATTAACAATTACTTGTTCAATTCTAAACTTGTCACCAACTATATCTTTTAAATTATTTTCATATTTAATATTTAGTTTTAATTGTTTTAATTTAATCTTTTGGTCAAAAAGTTTAATTATGTCTTCAATTATATCTTTTATGTTTAGTCTTTGAATATCTAAATTTATATTAGTTTGTTCTAGTTCGGAAAGTGAAAGTAAATCGTTTACAATATTAATCAGTCTATCAGTATGTCTTTTTATTATTTCTACATATCTTAATTTATCTCCTTTTAATTCTTCTTCTAATGTCTCTACAAAACCTTTAATCGCAGTTAAAGGTGTCCTTAATTCGTGAGAAGCATTAATAATAAAGTCTTTTTTGTAACTTTGAAGTTTCTTTATATCAGAAATATTATGAAGTAAAATTACAAGTTCATTAGTAGTAGCTAAATAATTAACACTTACTAAAAAGTTTAATCCAACAATCTGAATTTCTCTTGTTTTACTTTCTTTTTTGGATCTTACATTACTTATAATATCTAGAAATTCATTTTCGTTAATTATTTTTGATATTTTTACATTTTCTAATTTATAGTTATTAAATAATTTTTGAAAACTAATATTTGAAAGTACAATTTCATTTTTTGAATTTAATACTATTAATCCTTCTTGTATAATTGAAAAAAAAGTATTTAACTTTTCAGTTTGATTAGTTACTTTTTCAAATAACTTTTTCAATTGTTCAGTCATATTATTGAAATTATCCATTAATTCTTCAATTTCATCTCTTTTATTACTCACTTTCAAAAGTACATTAAAATCTCCAGCAGCTACTTTTCTTGCAGCAAAAGATAATAAATTAATTGGTTTGGATATATTTTTTGAAAATATCATTACCATTACAAGAGAAAAAATTACAGTAATTATTGCAATTTGTATTATATCAAATCTAAGTTTAAAGAGTAAATTGTCAAAAAAATCAACAAACAAACTTACTCTACAAAAGCCAATAATTTTATTAGAGTTGTCATAAATAGGAACTGCTACATAAATCATTTCTTTTCTAACAGTATTACTATATCTCTTGTTGCTACTAATTTTACCATTCGAAGCTTCAATTATTTCAGGCCTATTCTTATGATTTTCCATTTTGTAAGGATTAGCTTTAGAATCACCCAATACTAAACCATCAACTTGAATAATTGTAACTCTATTGTTAATTTTAGAACCAATTAACTTAGTTACACTATCAATTTGAGGAATATTACCTTCTTTATTGTCTAATAAGTAGGGTTTAATTTGCCATGAAATTGTATTGCTCAAATCAGTCAATTCTTGAACAGCGTATTCATAATAATGATGACTTATAGTTTGATATGAAAAATAAACAATCATACCTGAAAGTAAAAGTATGATTGTCAAATATCCAAAAAATATTTTGGTTGATAATTGTTTCATTATATATTTAAACTTCTAATTTATATCCAACTCCCCTAATATTTTTAATATGATTGCCAGATTCTCCTAATTTTTCTCTTAGATTTTTGATATGAACATCAACTGTTCTATCTAAAACACCTTTGTCAATTGCATCTAAATGATTTAAAATTTGTTCTCTTGAATAAACCCAGCCTTTTCTTTCACTTAGCAAAGTTAATATTTTAAACTCAGAAGAAGTAAGTAATACTTTAACGCTTTTAACAAAAACTTCATATTTCTGTAAATCTATTTCTATATTATCCCCTATAAAAACTTTTGTCGTTTTAGTTGTTTTTTCATCTCTTCTAATTACGGCTTTAACTCTAGCAACTAATTCTCTAGGAGAAAACGGCTTAGTAACATAATCATCTGCTCCAAGTTCCAATCCTAATATTTTCTCTGTTTCATCACTTTTGGCTGTTAACATTATTACTGGTACTTGTTTATATCTTTCATCACTTTTAAGGTATTTACATATTTCAAATCCATCTGAATCTGGTAACATAAGGTCTAAAATAACTAAATCAACTTCGTTTGTTTTGATAAAGTCAAAGAAAGCTTCACCTGTTTCGAACTCTTTTACTTTAAAACTAGCTTTTTTAAGATGTAGAGAAACTAATTCCAAAATATCAGGTTCGTCATCTACAACAGCAATTAATTTCGGCTTAGCATTATTTAATGGTAAGGTATATTCATTATTTGACATTTGCTTTTCTCATTTATTAATTTATTTAGTTTCGAAAATCACATTGAAAATATCATTTACTATTTGAATGTCAGTAAATTTTCCGTATATTTTTATATTATTGGATTTCTCATCTTCAAGTTTACAGTAGAATTTATCTAAGTTTAAATAATGTCTAAATCTAATTTTTGAATTAGTTTTTGAATATTCTTTTAACTCAGAATATTTCATATTGTAAATTGTAGAATCAATTTCTGTATCATAAAAATAAAGATTTGATGCATTGGATTTAGTAAAATTTAAGAACTCCATTTTTTCAAATTCTTTTACTTTACTTTTCCCAATTGTTATAGTTAATTTGTTAGGAAACTTTAAAGAAGTGTTTAGTAAAAAGTATAACTTAACATTAAAATTCAATTTGATATGAGACAAAAGGTTGGTGGAAACTCCTTCGGCTATAATACATATATTATTAGAATCAATATTTTTATTTTTACAAAGTTCTTTATAAATAAAATTCAATTTATTAGACAAATAATTAGGATTAAAAACATTCTCATTTGAAATCATAGATACTTGAATAGTTGATAATCCCTTAGATGAAATACCCCAGGCTATATCTCTAAATGGATGATTATCATTCTCTGAATCATTTTCATCTTTGTAAATATCAGAAATAAAAATTGCTAATGGACTACTTTCTATCTCTTCATTATAATTATAAAATATTCTTTCTTTGTGCTTTTCTATATCTACAAAAGTCAAATCTTTTACTTTAAAGAGTTTATTGTTAATATAGGTTGGTAATTGGTGCGTGTTATCTTTTGTTTTAGGTAAAAAATAAATAGCTCCAATTTTTGGTTTTTTAGTAGAATCTAAATAGGTTACAAAAGTTGATATTAATTCAGATTTTTCAAATTTACTAGTAATCGATATTGAGTTTTGACCAACTAATTGCTTTGTTTTGATATCAATATCATATTCATATTTACCACATTTCTTTATTATTCCCTCCCACATTTTTTGAGTAATGGTATCAGGCATAATTCCTTTTAGTCCTTCATCAAAATAAAAGCAAGCTTTTTGAAAATCTTTTTTAGAGAATTCAATTATAGCTTGCTTAACAAGGTTTATTTCTTCACTTGTTTGGCTAAAAACAAAATTAGAAATCGTTAAAAATAATATTAAATTTGCAAAATATTTAACTTTAAGCATTTTTATTAATTATATGTTATATATCCAAATTCTTTACGTATTGAGCATTTTTTTCAATAAATTCTCTTCTTGGTTCAACATTTTCACCCATTAAAGTTTGAAATATTTTAGATGCAATGGCAGCATCTTCAATTTTAACTTGGCATAAAGTTCTTGTTTCAGGATTCATAGTAGTATCCCAAAGTTGTGGAGGATTCATTTCACCAAGTCCTTTAAATCTAGAAATTGATATACCATCTAATCTATTCTCATCTCGCTCTTTGTCATTATATGCATAGAACTCCTGCTTACCTTTCTTTAATTTATAAAGAGGTGGTTGAGCAATAAATAATTTCCCATCATTAATTAATTCACGCATATACAAATAAAACAATGTTAATAATAATGTTCTAATGTGAGAACCATCAATATCAGCATCAGCCATTAATATTACTTTTCCATATCTTGATTTTTCTGACAAAAATTCCTCGTCAAATCCTGCTCCAATTGCAGTAAAAATATCCCTAATTTCATTGTTTTCTAATACTTTTGAAAGTCTAGCTTTTTGAACATTAAGAATTTTACCCTTTAATGGTAGTATTGCCTGATTTCTTCTATCTCTACCTTGTTTGGCAGAACCACCAGCTGAGTCCCCTTCGACTAAAAACAACTCACATTCTTCAGGTATTTTACTGCTACAATCAGCTAATTTACCAGGTAATGCAGATCCACCAATGTCATTTTTTCTTCTTACAAGTTCACGAGATTTTTTAGCAGCCATTCTTGCTTCAGCTGCTAATACAGCTTTTTCAATAATTTTCTTAGCTGCATTAGGATTTGCATCTAAAAATATATTAAGTCTATCTGCAACAATACTTCTTACAATACCTTCGACTTCACCATTTCCCAGTTTAGTTTTTGTCTGTCCTTCAAATTGAGGTTCTGCAACTTTTATAGATATAATTGCAGTCAAACCTTCTTTAAAGTCATCACCAGTCAAACTTATTTTCGATTTTGATTTTGATAAGTGTTCATTTGCATAAATGTTAAGAGTTCTAGTTAATGCAGATCTAAATCCTGAAACGTGAGTTCCACCTTCAATTGTATTAATATTATTAACATAAGAAAGTAAGTTTTCAGAATACAAGTTATTATAATGGAAACAAACCTCCACTTCAGTTGGTGTACCATTTGAGCTTATATCTGTACCTGAAATTGAAACTTCTGGAACTAATACTGTAGTACTTTCATCTATATATTTAACAAAATCAACTAATCCACCTACAAAGTGAAAAACTTCTTTTAGTTCTTCTGCTTCATCTATTAATGTAATTGAAACTTTTGGATTTAAAAAAGCTAATTCCCTTAATCTATCTGCTGTTCTTCCAAATCTGAATTGCACTGTTGTGAAGATAGTAGCATCAGGGTAGAACATTACATTTGTACCTGTTTTATTTGTTTCTCCAAGCAATTTCAATTCAGAAGTTGGATGTCCCTCAGAATATGTTTGTTGGTTGATTGTACCATCTCTATATACAGTTACGATACAATTTGAAGATAATGCATTTACACAAGAAACACCAACACCGTGCAACCCACCAGATACTTTGTAAGTATTTTTATCAAATTTACCTCCAGCGTGTAATGTACACATTACAACTTCCAAAGTAGATACTTTTTTTACAGGATGTGGACCAGTTGGAATACCACGACCATCATCATTTACAGAGCAAGCCCCATCAGCATGAAGTGTTACAATTATATTTGAGCAATAACCAGCAAGCGCTTCATCGATTGCATTATCAACTACTTCATTAATAAGATGATGTAAACCTCTATCACCAACATCACCAATATACATTGCAGGTCTTTTTCTAACAGCCTCTAAGCCTTCTAACACCTTAATACTGTCTTCGCTATAAGTTACGTTTGGATTACTATTATAAGTAAGATTTTCTAAGTTTTGTTCTTCCATTTTATGCTTATTATGAATTTTGATTTTTACAATTATATTAACTACAAAAATAGTTAATAATCAATGAATTTCCACACTTTTGACTACTTCTAATTCAAGAAAGTTATTAACAAGAGATACTATTTCTATTTTGTGAAGTGAAATCTCTAATCGCCAAGATGCTACATCAGTAGATAACTTTAAAATACCATTATTTAATTCAACTACTTTTACATTTTTTGATAAAGATAAGCTTGTAATTTTTGACCAATTTATTCTTATTTTTTCACAAATTACTTTTTCTGTTAAATTATTAGTTTTCACAAATTCTTCAACTAAATTTGAAATTCTTATTGCATTTTTATTTTCTAACATATTGATATTCCATTTTTTTAATTTGTTATGAATTTATTTCAGTTAGATATAACTAGTAATTCCATCTTTCACATTAAATTGTTTTATATTAATTTGGTTATTTAATAAGTTATTAAATTTATTATTTTCAGTAGTTGTAATAAATGTTTGAACTTTATGATCATTAATTAAATTTAATACTAATTCAGATCTTATATCATCTAATTCTGCAAATATATCATCCAACAATAAAATTGGTGTCTCATTATGTCTATCTTTCAGAAAATGGAACTCAGCAAATTTCAAACTTATTAATAAAGATTTATGCTGACCTTGTGAAGCATAATCTTTAGCAATTCCACCATTTACAATGATTTTAATTTCATCTTTTTGTGGGCCTACTATTGTAGCTCCTCTATTAAACTCATCAGATCTTTTGCTTATTTGAAATTGCTTGAAAGTTTCTTTTAATTGAATTCTATCAATATTATTATATAATAAACCAATTCCATTAGGAGCATAAATCAAATCAATTTCTTCTGCATTTTTAGATACTTCTGCATAAGTTTCAAAAAAATAATTTTTAAAAATATTAACAAATTCAATTCTTTTAAAAACTATATCAGTAGATAATTCGAGAATTAAATCACTCCAAGTATCAATTTGAGCATAATCAAAATGTTTGTTTTTCTTAGAAATGGAAAGTAAATAGTTCTTTTGTTTTAAAGCCCTTTTTAGCTTAATTAAATTTTCAAAATACAATTTGTTAGTCTGTGAAAGTACTTTATCAATAAAATCTCTTCTGTTTTGAGGAGCACCAAAAGTAATATTTTTATAATCAGGATTTAATACAACTATAGGAATAGCTCCAATTATATCTTTAGGTAATAAATTTTCGCCCAAACTGCTACTTATTCTTTTTTTATCATTGATTTTATAAGAAACATTTATACTATAATTTGAATTATAATCACTTCTTGCTTTTAAATTTAAACTATAATGATCCTTATATTTTAAAATTAATTCTTTTTCAGGGGTTGGTTGAAAAGATTTAGAAAAACAACAAATATAAATTGCTTCTAGAATAGTTGTTTTACCAGCACCATTTAATCCTGTAATTATATTAATCCCATTACAAAAATCTAACGAGGTATTAGAATGATTACGTAAATTCTCTATATGTAATTCTGAAATGTTCATTAATTTTAATAAAAAATGTCACATTTAGTAAACCCAAATATGACATTAAAAGTATTTACTACAATGGTTTAAGAAATTCTTACAGGCATAATCAACATTAATTGATTCTCACCAACAGGATCAGCCATAAGTAATGCTGGTCTAGTTGGTTCTGAAAAAGTAAGAAATACTTTGCCTTCATCCGAAGTATCTAAATGATTAAGTGCTTCTATTAGAAATGAATAATTGAAACCAGATTGAAAAGAATCTCCGACATAGTCACAACCTATAATTTCACTACCTGCATAACCAGTATCCTGATCTTGACCAAAGACCTCAAGTGTCGATTCATTTATTTTAATTACTAATTGTTTGGAAATTTGATTTACAAATAATGATACCCTTTTTATTGCATCTAATAGCATTGATTTGTCAGTAATTACAATCTTTGTATTTTCTTTAGGTATTACAGAATCATATGGAGGAAATTTTTCATCAATTACTCTTGAAACTATTACAGTTGTTCCTATATCAAATCTAATATGTGTTACTTTGTTATTCATATTAGTAATTGTTGTCATAACTATGTCTGTATCTGATTTTCTAAGCAAATCAATTGTTTGAGCTGGGATAATAACATCCATCATTTGAGGTAAATTTGCTTTCTCATAATTTTTTACAATTTTTACCAATCTAAAACTATCAGTTGAAACAGCTATAATTTTATCACCTCTAAATTGAAACAAAACTCCTGTCATTGCTGGTCGATAATCATCATCAGATACAGCGAAAAAAGTCTTGTTTCCTATTTCAGATATAGTTTCTTTAGAAATAAAAGCACTGTTTTCATTAGATTCAGAATTTTGAATTAGCTCAATATCAGGTTTGGGAATTTCAAAAAGTTCAGGTAAATCAACATATTCATCAATTGAAATACCTTTCATTGAATATTTACCCATTGATGTCCGAATGGTTATATCAAACTCTAAATTAACTTCAAAATCAATGTTTCCTTTTAATCCTAAGGCTTTAACTACTTCGTTTAGCTTTCTTGCTGGAACTAATACTGAACCATCTTCAATACCTTCAACTGAAAGTTCTGATTTCACAAAAATATCTTGATTAGTTGCTGCAAAAAACAAGTTGTTCCCTTCAAGTGTCAAATGTATATGTTCCAACACTGGTAAAGTAGCTTTAGGAGGAATTGCTGGAAGAATTTTTATTAAAGTTTTTTGTAGCTCTTGTAAAGAAATTGCAAATTTCATATTAAGTTCCTTTTTTTTGATAAAGATTAACTATTTATTTTCTTATTTTTGTGATTATAGAAATGTATTTTTATTTAGAACACAAATTTAGTTTATTTTTTTTATTATTTTAAAACAAAATGTTAACAAGATACGGAACAAGCAATATATTGATCTTATTATTTTCTAGTCTTTGTTTATTAGTAACATCTTACTATATTAATATTCAATGGCTTAGTGTAATATTTAAACTATTATCGTTAATATTAATTTTATTTACTTTTTGGTTTTTTAGAGATCCTACTAGAATTATTTCACAAGATGTACTTAATGATGAGTCAATTATTATTTCTCCAGCTGATGGAAAAATTGTAGCAATAGAAGAAGAATTTGAGAAACATTATCTTAAAACTGATTCAATTAGAATAAGTATTTTTCTCTCCCCTTTAGATGTTCATGTTAATCGTTCACCTGTTTCGGGTCAAGTTAAATTTTATGAATACTTTCAAGGTGATTATTTAGTTGCTTTCCATCCAAAATCTTCTGAATTGAACGAACACTCTAGAATTGGTGTTGAAAACAATTTTGGAAAAGTTTTTTTTAAACAAATTGTTGGATTTTTAGCTCGAAGAATAGTCTGTGAATTGAATATTGGTGATAAAGTAAATTCAGGTGAAAAATTTGGAATGATGAAATTTGGTTCCAGAATGGATGTTGCAATAGCAACAAATTCAGAAATTTTAGTTAAATTGGGTGATAGAGTTGTGGCTGGTGAAACTATTATTGCAAAATTGAGTAGTAATTTATAAATGAATCTTAGACTTACTAAATCAATAGTTCCTAATCTATTAACATTAGCAAACCTTTATTGTGGTTTTCTATCGATAGTTTTTGCTTCTAATGGAGATTTTGAAAAATCTGCGTTAGCTATACTTCTTGGTGCTTTTTTCGATATGTTTGATGGAATTGTTGCAAGATTGATTGGTGCTGCAAGTGAATTAGGTGTACAGTTAGACTCACTTTGTGATGCAATTACATTTGGTTTGGCACCTTCTTATATGCTTTATAAAATGTATTTTTATCAATTTGGTAGTTTTGGTCTTTTTTGTTCTGCACTTCCAGCTATAGCTGGTGTTGTAAGATTAGCTAGATTTAATGTTCAACTTACAAGTTTGGAAGATAAAAAGTTTTTTACTGGATTGCCAATACCATCTGCTGCATTATCAATAGTTTCATATTTAATTTTCTTTCTAGGTAATAAAACTAGTAATATATTGGATTTCACTTATTTCCCATTTTTTGTATCATTTGTGATTTCTGGAGTAATGGTATCAAGAATAAAATATCCTAATTTACCAAGACCTTCAAAAAGTGGAATAAAAGAATCACCTGTTAGCTTTATTTTCTTGATTATTATTATTATTGCTACTATTTTTACAAATGGAATTGTGGTATTTCCTGCAATGGTTTTATACATTGTTGCTTTTTCCTTAGTACATTTTTACAATTGGATTAGGGAATACATAGACCCAGAAGATGATGAAGAATAATTTTATTTATATATTTAATAAAAAAACATAATGAAAAGCTTTATAGCAAAAGTTTATATTACTCTAAGAAGTGGTATATTAGATGTTCAAGGAAAAGCTATTGAACATGCACTACATTCTTTAGATTTTGAAATGATTAATAATGTAAGAATAGGAAAGTACATTACATTAAATATCGAAGCGCAAAATGATGGACAAGCAAAAGTATTTGTTGAAAATGCTTGTAAAGAATTGCTTTCTAATCCTATTATAGAAGATTTTAATATTGAAATTATAGAGAATGACTAAATGAAATTTGGCGTAGTTATATTTCCAGGATCAAATTGCGACCATGACGCAATTAATGTTGCAAGTTCTTATTCAGAAACTTATCAATTGTGGCATAAAGATACTTCAATTCCTAATGATATTGATTGTATTATTTTGCCCGGTGGATTTTCTTTTGGTGACTATTTGAGATGTGGAGCGATTGCTAAATTTTCACCTATTATGAATGAAGTTATTAAATTTGCAAATAATGGCAAATATGTAATTGGTATTTGTAATGGTTTTCAAATTCTTACTGAAGCTGGATTGGTTCCGGGTGCTTTAATTAGAAATAATTCCTTGCATTTTTTATGCAAAGATATTTATTTAAAAACTGAAAACACTAATTCAATTTTCACTAGTGAACTTTCAAACCAAAATATTTTAAAATTACCTATTGCTCACGGCGAAGGTAATTTTATTGTTGATGATAATACTTTAACAGAACTTGAAAGTAATTCACAAATTGCATTTAGGTATTGTGATAAAGATGGCAATGTGATTAAAGAATCAAATCCAAATGGATCTGTATCAAATATTGCTGGTGTGCTTAATAAGAAAAAAAACGTATTGGGACTAATGCCTCATCCTGAAAGATATTCTGATAATCTATTAGGTTACAATGATGGAAAGTCAATTTTTGATTCTATTTTTAAAAACTTAAACTAAGGTAAATTATGTTTGGTCTTGGAATGCCTGAGATACTTTTAATTGTAGTCGGAATAGCACTGATGTTTGGTGGTAAAAAAATACCTGAATTAATGAAAGGCCTCGGATCTGGTATTAAAGAATTTAAAAAAGCTGCAAATACCGATGAAGATGATTCTAAAAAAACATTACAATAATACTATTTATGAGGTATTAATTGTTTGATATAGGTAGTGGTGAACTAATTCTAATTGTTATAGCCGTTTTGATGCTTTTTGGTCCTAAAAAGTTACCTGAAATAGCTCAAATGATGGGGAAAGGTATGAAAAAAGTGAAAGAAGCTCAAATTACTTTAAATGAGCAAATGAAGAATTTGAAAAGTGAAATGAAAATTGATATTGATGATGATATAAAGCCTCTTCAAAACTTTAAAAGAGATCAAATATTAGACACTTTTACTTCGGAACTAACTAAAATTGATAATAAGCAAGAACAAATGAAACAAGGAAATAAAGATGATAAGTTATAATGACTTTTTAAATGATATAAAATCAAAAAAAATCACTTCATTTGAATTTACGAGTCAAATATTTTCTAAAATAAAATTAAACATAGAACTTAATGCTTTTATAACAATTACCGAAGAAAGTGCATTAAATCAAGCAAAAGAATCCGACTTAAGATTTAAAGAAGGAACACAAAGACCTCTTGAAGGAATGATAATAGCTATTAAAGATAATATCTCAACAAAAGATATTCGTACTACTTGCGCTTCCAAAATGTTAGAAAATTATTCTCCAATATATGATGCTAATGTAATAACGAGAATAAAAGAAGCTGGTGGAATAATAATTGGTAAAACCAATATGGATGAATTTGCTATGGGTTCATCAAATGAAACTTCTTTTTTTGGCTCAGTAAAAAACCCATTAAACCATAATAAAATTCCAGGTGGTTCATCTGGTGGAAGTGCTTCTGCTGTTTCTTCAGGACTATGTCATTTAGCTTTAGGCTCCGATACTGGTGGATCTATAAGACAACCAGCATCTTTCTGTGGTATTTATGGTTACAAACCAAGTTATGGTAGGATTTCAAGATATGGATTGATTGCTTTTGCTTCTTCACTTGATCAAATTGGGTTTTTAAGTGCAGAAATTGATTCAATTTCTAGAATTACAGACGTTTTAAGTGGAGAAGATGAAAAAGATAGTACTTGTTTGAAGAAACCAAATATAAGTTCTTTAGATAGTCTAAATAATTTTCCTTCAGAATTCAAAGTAGGTGTTATGGGGAAAGATTTACTTGAAAAATGCAATAGTGAAGTTTATGAAACCTATTGTGAATCGATTGAAAAAATAAAAGCTTTAGGTGGGGAAATAGTTGATGTAGATTTTAGATTTACAGAAGCTTGGATACCAACATATTATATTTTAGCAACTGCTGAAGCATCATCTAATTTATCTCGTTTTGATGGAGTTCGGTTTGGATTTAGAGCCAATTTATCTGAGAAACAAAAAATTTATAAAACTACACGATCTCAAGGATTTGGAGCAGAAGTAAAACGTAGAATAATGACAGGAACTTATGTTTTATCTTCTGGATATTATGATGCATATTATAAAAAAGCACAGCAAGTAAGAAGAGTAATTAGTGATGATTATAATACTGCCTTTTCAAAAGTTGACTTTATTTTTATACCAACTACTCCAAGTACAGCATTTGGTTTTAATGAAAAAAGTGCTGATCCAGTAATGATGTATCTTTCTGATTTCTTTACTGCATCTGCTAATTTGGCTGGAATACCTGGAATTAATATACCAATTAAAAATAATTCTGAAGGTATGCCTATAGGAATGCAAATACAAACTAAACATTTAGATGATGAAAAACTTTTGATGTTTGCTAATTTTTTAGGACTTAAATTAAAAAATTAATACTTTAAACCAAATGCTACATTTAATTGGATCCCTCCAAAATTAGTTATTGGTTTAACAGTAGTTTGGTATTGATCCATACTTTCAATTCCATCTCCTCCAAAGGGAATATAATAATATCTTAAACTAAAACTATAAAAACTTTTATAATTTTTAATATAATCAGCTCCAATTCCAATGTAAGCTCCAAATTTTGTGTAAAGTTTTGCATCTTTTAATGAGCTAAAGAAGTCTTTATATTGAAGTGGATCACCATCTTTATAGTAAGGTGTTGATATCACAAAAGAAGTTCCTCCACCTATAACTAAAAAAGGCTTTAAACTTTCCATCAAAGAATTTTGAAAAAAATATTTTTGAAATCCTATCATTAGTGGTACATTATATAGTCTGTTTTTTTTAAAAGCAACAAGATATTGACCATAATTATAATCAGGAGATGGCAGTTCATCAGAATTTACAGACTCTGAAAAACTCAAATCTAAACTAATTGAGTAGTCTTGTTTAATATATTTTTTCAAAAAACCACCAAAGCCAAAACCACTTTCTGAAAAAATTATATTTACACCAACCCCGTTTGTTATTTGCTGAATCGACTCTTCAAGAGTTAAAAGTGGTCTAGGCGATATGAAAACAATAGAACTATCGATTTTGAAAATTGGTTTTCCACCGGTTATTCCTTTATCTTTTTCTTTTAGATTTTGTGAGTAAGCTATCGAAAAAGTAAAATAAAAAAGAATTAAAAGAAGTTTGAATTTTAAAAATTTCATTTTGAGTTAAATTTAATCAATGTTTAATAAGATAATTTAATATTTTTTAGTTATTTTTGTTAATAGTATTGGAAACGTATTTCAATAAATTTTAATTTAGTTTCTTATTAATCTCACCAAAAATAATGCAGTTTATAGATTTTCTCTCTAATTTAAATCAATTATTACCTATTAATAGCTCAATAAAGGGTGACAAAGTAGGATTACAAATAAGAGGGCAAAAGTCTATAATCAAAAGAGCACTTATTACTTTAGAAGTGAATGAAAATGTAATAAAAGAAGCTAAAGATTTAAATTGTGAAATTATTATAACTTTTCACCCTTTGATTTATACTCCACTACAAGATATAAATTATGAAGAAAGAGTTGGCTTATTAGTAAGTCAAATTATAAAAAATGATATGCATTTATACTCAGTTCATACTTCTTTCGACACTCATAAATTTGGTACTAATTCTATAATTGCCAATTTTTTTGATTTAAAAAATCAAAAATTTATTGAAAGAATTGAGAATTACAATGATAAGGGAATGGGTTTAATAGGTGAATTAAATGAAGAAATGAGTTTAGAACAATTAATTGAAAAGTGTTTTGAAATTTTCAATTCTCCAATTAAATATTGTTTTGGGAAAAAGAATATTATTAAAACAATAGCAATTATAGGTGGGAGTGGAAGTTCATATACCGATAGTATTATTTCAGAAAATATTGATTGTTTTATAACTTCAGATAATTCTTACCATAATTTTCATAAAGCTAATGGGAAGTTAAATTTAATTGATATTGGACATTACGAAATGGAACAATTTGTTCCAAGACATTTGGCAAGATTATTGCAAAGTAACATTATGAAAGATATAGAATTTATAGAATCTAAGGAATTTACAAATCCTGTTTTATATTTTCCTATATCAAATTATTTAGAAAGACAACAAAAATATTTAATAAATTAATTGGTGATTTAATGGAATTTCAATTACAAAGATTAGCAGCTTTAGCTTTAATAGACGAAAAGCTAGATGAATTACAAGAAGACTTTGGTGATTTGCCTATGAAAGTGCAGGATAAAGAAAAAAAAGTAAGCGTTCTTCTTAATACTGTTGAAGAAACAAAAGGTATTTTATTAAATGTAAAAAAATTCTGTACTACTGCTCAGTTAACATTAAAAGAATTAAAAGATAAAGAAGAAAGTTTTGGAAAGCAACAATTTTTAGTTAAAAACAACAAAGAATTTGATGCAATCACAAGCGAAGTTAATCATGTTAAAACTGAATATGAGAGATTAGAAAATCAGCTCAGAACCGAAACAGTTAAATCTGAAAACCTAGATAGAATTCTTAAAGATCAAGATTTAGATTATCAAACTGAAAAAGAAGAATTGGTAACTCTAGAAAAAGAAATGAGAGAACTAGCTTCTAGTCAAGATGAAGAAGTTAAAGAACTTTACATTAAAAGAGATAAAATATTTGGAACAATCGAACAAAATATTACAGTTGAATATAATAGAATTAGAGCTTTTCATAGAAATGCAGCAGTTCAAGTAAAAAGAAATAGCTGCTCTGGTTGTTATAGCTCAATACCACCACAATTATTGGTTGAAATAAGGAAAACAGAAAATTTAGATTCACCTAGACATTGCGAACATTGTGGAAGAATATTAATACCAGAAGAATTTGTAATTGATGATTCTTTAATTGAATCAATATAACAATTAATTATTATATCTAAATTCCATTAAAGCATTAATTTTAATGGAATTTTTTATAACTAATTATAGTGATGAAAATAAACTTAAATAACTTTCATATCTTTGTGAATCTATGAGTTTGTTGTTATAAGCTTCTATTACAGAACAACTTGGCTCATGCGAATGTGTGCAGCTTTTATATTTACAACTATCTCTGTATTTATCAAAATCATGAAAAAATAGAGCTAACTCACTCTTTTCAAACTCCCAAAGTCCAAATTCTCTTATTCCAGGAGAATCAACTAAATTCCCACCATTAGGTAAGTTAAATAATTTTACGAAACTAGTTGTATGTTGACCTTTGGTAGTTCTTTCACTTATTTCACCTACTACTTGAATTTCGTCACCAAAAATTTTATTCACAAAAGTTGACTTTCCAACTCCAGATGGACCAGTAATTATAGAGTTTTTATTTTTTAAAAAATTAGTAAATTCATTAATATCATTATCTTCATCAATTAAAGATATGAAAAATACAGAATAACCCAATTCTTGATAGACTTTAAAATCATTCTTTAAGAAGTCTAAATCCATTAAATCAATTTTGTTTACCAATATAATTACTTCTAAGTTATTTTCTTCAGCAACTACAAGATATCTATCAATCAATCTTCTATTATAATATGGATCTGCAGCAGAAAAAAAAGCAACAACTAAATCAATATTACTCGCAATTACTTGTTCCCGATCAGCTTTACCTGCGCTTTTTCTACAAAGTTTACTTTTACGTTCTAAAACTTCAACCAAGCTTCCTAAAAACAAATTATCATCATTTCTTTCTTCTGAAATATTAAATTTAACAAAGTCTCCAACTACAGCTATAGATGATTTCTTATATGGAGAATTTATAGTTCCTAAAATATCACAAGCAAAAACAATTTTATTTATTGAATCTTTAACATAATAGACACGACCTACTACACAAATTATCAATCCATCTCTTGTATTTTTATCATATTTTGTAATAGACTTAACTAAAGTTCTTTTCTGAGATTTTACATTTCTACTAATAGGTAAATGTTTAATGTCATCAATATTAATTTTGGATTTCAAGATTTTTTAAGTAATATATAAAAAAAGGTTAACAAAAAATTCACTCACAAAGTTAATAAAAATTCGCTTTCGAAAGTAACTTAAAAAAGTCTTAGATTTTGTAATTCAATTTCTGCATCTTCATTCGAAGGATTATAAAACATGACTCTTTCAAACATTTCTTTTGCTTCTTCATATTTACTTAAATCTCTTAATGTTAATCCAGAACCAAATAATGCGTCGGTATTTTGTTTATTTACTTGTAAACAAGCTGAATATATTTTTACAGCACTATCAGAATCGCCCATAGCATAAAGTAAA
>JAPLFM010000246.1:20885-21391 GCA_026390675.1 Candidatus Kapaibacterium sp.
AGTAAATCACCAGTATAACTTAACAAATGATCTAAAGTAAGTGCTATGGAACTTTGAAATTTATGATCATTCCAAGTATCTAATATTGGTGTTATAATTTCTAATGCTTCTGTGATTCTACCTGTCAAAGAATAAATTTTAACCATTAAATACTGTGTATCAATATGGTTTGGTATTATCATACTAGCAACTTTCAAAATATTTTCAGCATCTTCCAAATTATCTTCTTCAATAAAAATCATAGCTATTGAATGGTGTGCATAAATATTATATTTAGAATTTTTTAATCCCATTTCAATGGATTTATGAAAATACTCTTTTGCAAGTTCAATATTATTTTCGTTATAATTTTTTTCAGCAAGACCCAACAAAATATATGCGTCTTCATTATCTTTTAAAGTTTCTTGAGCATTTTTAGACATTGTTGTGCCGTAAAGTACATCTAAACGAGTAAGGAGCTTTAAAGTAGATAAATTCCAAGTCCATTTAGTCCTAGCTCTTAAAGA
>JAPLFM010000017.1 GCA_026390675.1 Candidatus Kapaibacterium sp.
AAAAAATTACTATATTTGAATTTATTTAAATCGAATATAGTAATTTACACATTTATTTTATTAAATTTAAAAAGTGAATGAAGTTATCTGATAATAAGTTTAAAGGTTATTTGAAACAAAATCCCAATTAACTATTTCCCAAAAAGCTGAAATATAATTTGGACGAGCATTTCTATAATCTATATAGTATGCGTGTTCCCAAACATCCAAACCAAGTATTGGAGTATTGCCAACAGTTAGTGGGTTATCACCATTACTAGTAGAAGAAACTACTAGTTTACCATCTGAAGTTTTAGAAAGCCAAGCCCAACCTGCACCAAATTGTGTTGTAGCTTTTTGAGTAAATTGAGTTTTGAATTCTTCAAAAGATCCAAAATTCGTATTTAGTGCTTCTAATACTTTACCTGTGGGTGTACCACCACTATTAGCTGATAGGCATTCCCAAAAAAGCTCATGATTATAAATTTGAGCAGCATTATTGAAAGTAGGACCACTTGATTTTTTGATTATATCAACTAAAGCCATACCTTCAAACTCAGTTCCTGCAATTAAGTTATTTGTATTATTTACATAAGCAAGTACGTGTTTATCGTGATGAAACTGCATAGTTTCTTCAGAAATATGAGGAGCCAAAGCATTATGAGCATAAGGCAAATCTTTAAGTATAAAAGCCATTTAGAATTCCTATTAATTTAAATTTTGTAAAAAAAAAACCCGCTACCAGATGGTCCCTCAGTAAAATCAAGAGTAACTCCCATTAGGTAAAAAAGACTTTTGTTGTCTATTACCATTTGCAATCCACGAACGTCAATGATTTTGTCATTTTCATTCACTTCAGAATCAAAACCTAAAGTATAATTCATTCCTGAACATCCACCAGAACGTGTACCTAAACGAAGGTAATAATCTTCTGGGATTTCATTTTCAGTTCTGATTGAATTAATCATTTCTAAAGCTGGAACTGTCATACTGAAATCATCTTGTTCTTCAGCACCATTAATACCAGTTTGTACACTGATTATTTCTACTTCTTCCATTACATCTAACATAAAAACACTCCTTTTTGTTTAAAAATTCAAAATTTCATTTTCGGCTTTTCTTCTAATTCTACAACATTTGTTTTATAATAAACTTATTTATTATTTTTTTCTTAATTCAACTATATTAAGTTACAAATATATAATTATTTTATTAATTAAACATAAAATAACTTATAAATCATAATCTACTAATACATCATTAGTGATAGGGTGAGCAGTACAAGTAAGTATATATCATTGTGCAATCTCACTATCTGTCAAAGCATCATAATCGTCCATTCTTACTTTTCCTTTAATTATCTTAGCTCTACAAGTTGAGCAAGCCCCTATTTGACAGCTAAATGGTGGATCTAATCTTGCTTTCATTCCTGCTATTAAAATTGTATCACCATTATTAATTGGAATAGTTGTTTCCTCTCCATAAAGAATAACTGATATATTTTCAATAGCACTCTCTAAATTATCAGCACTTACTTCAATTTTTTCTTCTTCTACTTTTAAATTTGCTGTAAAAGATTCCTTATGAATATGATCTTTATTCACCCCTATTTCATTCAATACTAACAATGATTCTTCTATCATTCCTTGCGGACCACAAATAAAATATTCATTTGTAGGATATATAAAATTCGAGTTTTCTTTAAAAATGTTATTAAGCTTTTCTTTACTTATTCTACTAGCTATTACACTATTATCAGAAGGTCGAGAATATATATTTATTAATTTAAAATTTAAATTTTGTTCTAAATCTCTTAACTGATTATTAAAGATACTACTTTCTAAATTTCTATTTGTGTAAATAAGCAAACATTTACTATTCTTCTCATTATGTAAAATAGCTTTGATTATAGAATAAATTGGAGTGATACCACTACCACCAGCAATCAAAACATAATTTTTACTATTATTGCTATTTAGTTCAATTGTGAAATGCCCCAATGGAGGCATTACATCTACAATATCACCTATTTTTAACTCATTATTGACATATCCTGATACTTTCCCGCTCTCAACTTCTTTTACAGTTACTTGCAAGTCCGAATCAACTTCTGGACAACTTGATATCGAGTATGCCCTACGTTCGTCAATTCCATCAAAAAAGAATCTTAATGTTAGATATTGACCATGCTTGTATTTAAATGTATCTCTTAAAACATAAGGTATTTCAAAGACCACTGAAACTGCTTCTTTAGTTTCTCTAACTATATTCTTAACTTTTAACTTATAAAATTGTATTGCCATTGTTTTTTACTTTCTGCACATTTCAAAACATCAAATTAAGTATTTTTTTACAAGAAGCCTAATTCAAATTTTGCTTCTTCGCTCATTCGACTCATTTCCCATGGTGGATCAAATGTTAAAATCACTCTTACATCTGTTACTTCTTCAATTTCTCTTATTTTTTGTTCAACACTTATAGGTATACCACCAGCTTCTGGGCAGTTTGGAGCTGTTAGTGTCATTATAACAGCTACTTCTTTGAGCATTGTTACACTTACATCATAAATCAACCCAAGCTCCCATATATTAACAGGAATTTCAGGATCAAAAATTTCTTTTATTTTTTCTATACTCATTAACTCAATATCTTTTAAGCTAAGCTCCTTTTTTTCAAGGATTTCTGTTTCCATTTTTACTCCATGATAATTATCATTCTGTAATAGCAATTTCATTTTTATTATCAATTGCAGAAATTAAAGTATGCCAAGCAAGTGAAGCACATTTTACTCTTGCTGGAAATTCTCTCACCCCACCAAATACTGCTAATTTCCCAAACTTATCCAAATCTATTTCTTTATCTTTAGCACATGTTACCAAGTCGTGAAACTGTTCAAATAATTCTTTTGCTTCTAAAATTGATTTGTTCTTTACTTCAGAAGTCATAATAGATGCTGATGCTTTAGATATTGCACAGCCACTACCTGAAAACTTTAAATCAGTAATTACATCATTTTCAATTAATAAACTTATATCAATATGATCGCCACAAAGTGGGTTCTTACCTTCTGCATGGTTAGTACAAGAAGGTAGCTCTCCAAAATTTCGAGGATTCTTATTATGATCTAAAATTACTTCTTGATATAACTGCTGTATTTCTGTCATTTTCTACTTTTTTAATATAATTCAATGTTAAAACGAATTAGATTTAGAATTGTTTAGTAAAAAAGATAGTTATTGTCGTATTTTGAAAAATAGTTTAAATTAAAAAAATATAAAAAGAATCAAATTCCGTTTTTCAGAAGTTGGTTTGGAACAATCTAAAAGATCACTTATGTAATGTGTGTAGCAAAAGGAGATATGAAGAAACCTACAGCACTTACTACGATAATAGGGTAAGCTCCTTTTGTTGTTGGGAAATTGCGACAGCAATTTGTCTTACGTCATCTAAGTTTGTACTTTGAAATATTCATTAAAAAGCTTTTGCTTTGAAATTCTTTGGTGTATCAATCACAACCATATCATTTTTAAGAGTCGCTGGGTAAAAACCAGCTTTAAGAATCTCTTTAGCTTGGCTTTCGCTTAATTGAGGAATTGCAATCACTCCAAATTTCTTTTTATCTTTATATTCTGGATAAAAAGTATCAAATCTATTCATAATTTCTTTTAATTGATCTATAGCCTTAGAGGAGAATCTACTTTTAATTTCAGTAAGAAAAACAGAATTTATACTCCCATTTACAATTCCGATTGCATCAATTTCAATAGTTCCTATGCCAATAAGATTTCTATTTCTATTTGGGTCAAAAGATTGAATACCAAATTTTTCAAACATAATTTTTTCTAAAGAATTACAGAATAAATCTTCAGTAAATT
>JAPLFM010000084.1 GCA_026390675.1 Candidatus Kapaibacterium sp.
CAAAAAAACACTAAATCACTGCAAAAATTGAAATGGTTTAAATTACTTCCCGATGCAAAAAGACGAAAAGATAAGATCAAGTACTTCTTCATTCCAAGCCTCACCGGTTATTTCACCAATAAGTTTGGTGGCATAGCGAATGTCGATAGAAATAATTTCATTTTCCATTTGATTTAAAAGAGATACTTTTGCTTGAGTTAAGTTTTGTAGCACTTCTTGAAGTTTGTTATAGTGCCTTTGGTTTATAAGTACATCAGATACTCTTTCTGTGCTTTGCTTAATTTCATTTTCTAAAAATGTCTTTAATTTATCTATTCCAGTTTTATTTTTAGCAGAGATAAATATATTGTCATTATTTTCTATTGTATCTATTAAGTCAGTTTTATTCTGTATTATTAGCTTTTGAGTTTGAGGGTATTTCTCATTTAGTTTATCAAATAATTGATTTGAATTATCTAAACTTTCGCTAGCATCATTTAATATAAGTATCAAATTGGACTGCTCAATTACTGAATCAACAAGTTTGATACCTTCAATTTCGATTATATCAATCGAATCTCTTATACCAGCAGTGTCGATTAATCTAATTGGCAAATTATTTATATAAAGAGTTTCTTCTAAATAATCTCTAGTAGTGCCAGCAATTTCAGAAACAATAGCTCTATTTCTATTGAGTAGGGTATTAAAGAGAGTAGATTTTCCAGAATTTGGGAAACCAATTATTCCAACAAAATAGCCACTTCTAAGAATATTTGAAGCAGTGTAGCTATCACTAAGTTCTTGACAATACTGAATAGATGAATTAATTTTTTCTTCAATTACTTTTCTATCAATTAACTCCAAACCTTCCTCCGAAAAGTCAAGTTCGAGTTCGAGTAGGGCAGCAATACGCAGTAATTGCTCTCTAAAGGCACTTAGTCTGAGAGTAAACTCACCAATCAGCTGTCTTGCTGAAGTGGCAACACCAGCTGTAGAAACTGAATGAATCATATCAGCAACTGCTTCCACTTGCAAAAGGTCAAGTTTGCCATTAAGGAATGCAAGTTTAGTAAATTCGCCTGGTTCAGCATATTCAGCACCAGCTTCAATAAGCACTTTAATTATCATATCGGCAATTATTACTCCACCGTGACAACTGATTTCAATTGAATCTTCGCCAGTATATGAATTTGGAGATTGAAATTTGCTTACTAATACAGTGTCAATCACTTGTTAATTAGTTTGAAAATTACAATAGATTATACTATGGCTAAGCATTTGATTAATACTTTTTTTGCTAGATATGCACATTTGAGTTATTTCAAATGCTCTAATACCTGATATTCGGATTACAGCAATTCCACCAATTCCGGGTGGGGTAGCGAGAGCTACAATTGTTCTTGACATTTCATTTCCTTTTTGCTTACAAAATTATAAAAAGGAATGAATATTAATGCATTATTTATTTAAAAAGAGTATAAAATTACAAGATTACTTAAACTAATAAATTATTGATGTTTTGTTTTAATAAAGGGAATTCTTCAATTAATATCTCTTCAACAATTTCCAAATCTATACCATCATAATCGTGAGTAATTCGATTTCTAATAGAATAAGCTTCTGAAATTGGCAAAATATTTCTTATTTCTTTTGATTCGATTTTGTTTAATTTCTCACCTATTTGAAGAATATTTAATAAGATTGAATTTTTACCTTCTATATCATTTAAAGTCAAATATGCACTCCCATGCCTTTCTACTACTATTTCAGCTTCTGAAATCATTTGCAAAACAAATTCTAAAATCGCTTTGTCTCTATCACTAAACATAAAAAACCTCAGGTAAAATATATTTTGCTGATACTTTTCCAAGAGAATTTTTTTGAATCAAATCAGCTTGAATATTAAGTTTTGAAGAAATTGTTTTTTGGATAATATCAATTTGAGCAATTGCTTTGTAACCTTTATATTTATCTTTAAAAGTTCTATCCAAATTGTACAAAATATCAATATCGCTATTTTGATTAAAATCACCTTTAATATAAGAACCAAATATTCCTTCTATAATAAACCCTTCTTTTAAAAGTTGCGATTTTAATTCAATTACTTTATTTAAAATTTGTTCGTTCATAAGTTTCATCTACCAAAATTGTTTTTATTTTAACGATTATCAATGAAATATATTATTACAAAGTCTTAACATTTATTGAAGTTATGGCATAATTATTGTTGAAAATAAATTGTAATTTGTATTAAATTTGAGAAATATGAGTAATTATCAGAGAAATAGTCTAAATTCTGTTAACATTTGGAAGAAAATGGATGCAGCAGAGCTTCTTATTGAAGCAGATGAATTAAATTTAGCCTTAGACCTATTAAATTCAATTGCAAATGATAATTATCCAGTTGAAAATTTAAATTACTTGCGTGCAGTTTTATTCTCAAATAATAATGACAGAGATAATACAATTGATGCAGCTATTGCTGAGATTGAAAATTTTGGCGAATCTGATAAAATTGCCATTTTATTAGAACAATTTGATTATAAATTCTTTTGTCCAGTTTGTAGAAATGAAGTTGAAAGATTTCAACCACTTTCACAAGAATATGTTGATAAACTTGAAATTTGTGGTTTTAGATATAAACTGACAGAATTTGAAACATTAAATTTTAAAAGCTATACATGCCCACATTGTGAAGCTAATGATAGAGATAGATTATTTTCGTTATATTTGAATCAAGTTATTGAAAATACTCAGATTGGTAAAGAGCTACAAGTTCTTGATTTTGCACCATCAAAATCATTTGACATTTATATTAATTGGAATAAAAGTTTTAAACACAAAACAGTTGACTTCTTATCAAATCAATTTAATGAAATTGAAGATGTAATTAATTTGAAATATGAAGATAATTCTTTTGATATTACAATTTGTTCTCACATATTAGAGCATGTTGCTGATGACAACAAAGCACTTAGTGAACTTTATAGAGTAACTAAAAAAGGTGGTTTTGCAATTATTATGTCACCAATTTGTTTGGCTTTGAGGGAAGATTACGAAAATCATCAAGTTGATACTCCTGAAATGAGATTGCAACATTTTGGTCAAGATGACAAAGTGAGGTTATATTCAAAAAATGGATTTACAACTAAAATATCTCAAGCTGGATATAAAATTAAGCAACTCGGGATATGTTATTTTGGTAAGAATAAATTCCAACATAATGGAATAAATAAAAAAAGTATTTTATATGTTTGTGAGAAGTAATTGAATGTTTAGTTATAAATATAATGAAATTAACAAAATTATTTTAATCGGAAAAGTATGAAAGTCAGCGTTTTAATGCTATCTTACAATCATTCAAAATTTATTGCTCAAGCAATTGAAAGCATATTAAGCCAAAAAACAGATTTTGAGTTTGAAATTGTAATTGGTGATGATTGCTCAAAAGATAATACACAAGATATAATAAAAGAGTATTTATTAAAATATCCAGATTATATTAAACCTATTTTGAGAAATCAAAATATTGGTTTGATGAATAATTTTATTGATGTTCTAAACCATTGTAAAGGTGAATATATAGCAATTTGTTCAGCTGATGATTATTGGACTAACAATTCAAAATTACAAATCCAGTCTGACTATTTAAATACAAATGATGGCATTAATGTTTGTTTTCATAATGCTATTATTACTTATGAAGACGGGAGTTTCCCTAATCATACATTTTATTCTAACAATCCCATTTATCCTAATAATATCAATTATCCAAATGAAATTACAACTATAGATGACATTGTTTTAGGAAATTATATTCAAACATGTACTTGTATGTTTAGAAATGGTATTATAAAACAATTCCCAAGTTGGTTTACTGAACTAACTTTAGAAGATTGGCCTCTACATATATTAAACTCATTAACAGGAAATTTGGCATATATTGATATTGTTATGGCAGTATATAGAGTTCATAGTGGTGGTGTTTGGTCAACTCAAAATGATAAAAGAAAAATTGAAGATACTATACAAATTTTAAAGATATTAAATGATGTTTTTGAAAAAAAATACGAAACAAAAATAATTCAAAAAATCAAAGATTTATATTCGAGTTTGGCACGAGTTTTTATAGATGATACTAATAAATATCTACAAAGTAGTGAATTTGAAAATGCATTGAATTGTGTTGTTAAAGCCATAGAAATTTTAACAAAAATCAATTCTAGCAAACAAGGATTGTATTTAATACAAGCAATTTGCCAAATTAATTTAGGCAATTTAAATGAAGCTTTGGATTCTGTAACAAATGAAATGATTTTGTTTCCAGTTAATGAAGAGGCATTTGATTTACAAGAAAAAATAAGTGAACTTTTAGAAAACCAAAATATAGATTTAAGTTATTCAAAATATAAAAAAGAAAGAGAATTAAGTAAATTTGAATTTGATGTTTCTATTATTATTCCTGTTTTTAATAATTGTACCCTAACAGCACAATGTTTAAATGCAATTATTGATAATAGTGGTGAAGATGTAAAATTTGAAATAATTATAGTTGATAATGGATCCACTGATTTGACAAAACAAATCATTAAAGATTTTCAAAATCAATATGTTAATTTAGTTTATTTACAAAATAATGAAAACTTAGGCTTTGCAAAAGCCTGCAATCAAGGAATAACAAAAAGAAAAGGCAAATTTGCCTTACTTTTAAACAACGATACAGTACCGCACGCCGGCTGGCTTAAAGGAATTATGGAGGAGATGATTACTGATGAAGCTGTCGGTGCTGTTGGTGCTTGTTTATTATATCCAGATTCAGAATTAATTCAACATGTTTGGGTTAATATTGGAACAGAAGATGGATCAACTTTAGCCCCTTACCACCCATTTAAATTAAAACCACTTTCTCTTACAAAAGAAGCAATGTATTCAAAATATGTTTCAGCAATTACTGGTGCTTGTTTTTTAATTAGCTATGATGCTATTAATAAAGTAGGACTTTTAGATGAAGAATATATCAATGGACTTGAAGATATTGATTATTGTTTTAGACTAACTCAAAGTGACTTCAAAATCAAGTATTCTGCAAATTCAATTGTTGACCATTATGAAAGTATGACACCAGAAAGGCATGTTAATGATATTTATAATTGGCAAAGATTAAATAGAAAATGGCTTGGAGTTGTAAATTTTGATGAAAGTAATGAACAAACAATAAAAGAAATCAAAGAAATTAATCAAAGACAATTAGACTTAGATAATAATGTTGAAACTAGTTATAGTAATCTTTTAATTAATAATGAAATAAGAGAAATTAACTTTTCAATAATTATTCCTGTACATAACAATGTTAATTATACAAGGAATTGTATTGATTCAATATTTGAATCAGATTCTTCAATTACTTATGAAATAATAGTAATAAATAACGCTTCAACAGATGAAACTGGAAATTATTTAAAGTCATTAGATAATAAAATTATAAATTTATACAATGAATCAAATGAAATATATTCTAAAGTAAATAATCAAGGTGCAAATTTAGCTAAAGGGAAGTATCTAGTATTTATGAATAATGATATTAAAATTTTTCCTGATGCACTTGCAAATCTCAAGAAAACATTTGAGTCTAATAAAAATATAGGGATTCAAGGTGCTAAATTACTTTATCCAGATGATTCAATTCAGCATGCAGGAATAGTATATGGCAAAATTAAACCTAATTTGAGTTCTCATTTTCATATTCATTTATTACAAAAAAGAGAAGAAGACTTTGTAAATAAATTCAGAGATTTTCAAATGGTAACTGGAGCTTTTCTTACTATAAGAAAAGATATTTTTAATAAGGTTGATGGATTTGATGAAAAATATATTTTTGGACACGAAGATTTAGATATATCATTAAAAGTAAAACACAGTGGATATAGAGTAGTTTATAACCCAAAAGTAGAAGCTTATCATTATGAATCTCAAACAAAAAAAATTAAAGGGA
>JAPLFM010000188.1 GCA_026390675.1 Candidatus Kapaibacterium sp.
TAATTTTAAAGTTCAACATACAGAAGAAATTAAAAATATATCAAATTGGTTTGAAGATTTATGGAATAATGAAGATTTAATTGAAGATGTAAAAGAAACATTATTAAACTATTTAGAGGGTATTTATCAAGACAAAGCTCCTCAAGATGTGTATTATAAGACCTTAGCTCATATTTTAAAGCAAGAAAATGAGAAAGAAAAGGAAGTATTTGAGGAAGCTCAAAGTATCAAAATTGAAGAAACTGTAATTTGGAATTTCTTGTATTCCTTCCAACAAGAAGGATTTAAAAAAATCTTATCAAAATTAGAACTTTATAATGGTTGTATTTTAGCTGATTCTGTTGGTTTGGGTAAAACTTTTACTGCACTTGCTGTAATTAAATATTTTGAATTAAAAAGACTTAGAGTACTTGTTATATGCCCCAAAAGGTTAGAACAAAACTGGCAACAATATCAAGCTAATTATGTTAGTAATCTTCAAGAAGATAATTTCCAATTTAAAATCATTCCACAAAGTGAATTAACTTTAGATAATGGTAAATATGATAATTTTGACTTTGGAAATTTTGATTTACTTGTTATTGATGAATCTCATAATTTCAGAAATCAGCAAAAAAGCTATAAAAAAGTTACTGAAAGTATAATTAGAAGTGGAAGAATAACAAAAGTATTACTTTTGAGTGCTACACCTGTTAATAATAAAGTAAGAGATTTAAGGAATCAATATCAACTTTTTCAACAAGATGCAGAAGTTGGAGATTTCTTTGGATTAGTTCAAAATAATACTTTTGAAGGGCTTTTCCAAGAATCACAACGTAGATTTAATGCATGGTCTGATAATCCTAAAAATGAAACATTGATTGAAGCATTGCCAAGTGAATTCATAAATCTACTCAGAGAAACGATTGTTGCAAGGTCAAGAAAAACTATTAGAGAAATGGAAAATAGTTTTACTTTCCCTGATAAACTTCAAAATCTCTCATTTTCTCCAAAAGTTTCTGATGATTTTTTAGAAATAGAAAACATTGTATCTGAATTTGAAGATTTAGAACTTGCAATGTTCAATCCTGCAAGATATGTAAAAGATGAATTTAAAGAAAAATATGGTATAAATAAAGACAACTCATATAAAGACCAATTAACTCGTGAACGAAGTTTGATTGGTATGCTTAAATTTAATTATCTAAAAAGATTAGAAAGCTCAGTTCAATCTTTTGAAAAATCTATGCAGAAAGCATATAAGAAAATTGAAGAACTGATAAATCGTATTGAAAGTAAACAAAGTAAAAGTTTCATATCTGATATTAGTGAAATTATTGAAGATGAAGAAAGTGAATTTGATAATGAACTATTTGGTAAAAAAGAGTATAATTTTTCAGAAATGGAACTTGATATTTGGCTAAAAGATTTAAAAAGTGACAAAACTAAACTAAATAAAATTTACTATATTGCTAAAAGCGTACCACCAGATGAAGATTTAAAACTTCAAGAACTTAAAGGTCTTGTAAAATCAAAAATCGAAAAACCTATAAATGAACACAATAAGAAAATGCTTATTTTTACAGCATATTCAGATACGGCTGAATATCTTTACGATAGCTTAATAAACTTTTGCAAAAAGGAGCTGAATGTAAATATTGCTTTGATTGTAGGGGGAGATAAAATTAATAAAACTACTTATGGTGAAACTAAATATCATAAAATTTTAACAAATTTTTCTCCAAAGTCTAAAAATAGGAATGAAATTAATAATGAAGAAATTGATATTCTTATAGCAACAGATTGTATTTCAGAAGGTCAAAATTTGCAAGATTGTGATATGGTTGTAAATTACGACATTCATTGGAATCCAGTAAGAGTTATTCAAAGATTTGGTCGTATAGATAGAATTGGATCTCAAAATAAATTTATTCAGATGGTAAACTTCTGGCCTCACGAAGATATTGACAAATATCTTGAATTGAAATCTCGTGTTCATAACAAAATGAAACTTGCTAATTTTGCTGCAACTGGACAGGATAATCCTCTAGATAATGACGACAATACTAATTACAGAGAAGAAAATCAAAAAGAAGATGATATTATTACAAATCAGTTAAAAAGTTTAAAAGATATTCCTATTGATATTGAAGATATGAATGAAGGATTCAATCTTACTAGTGTTAGTTTTGATGAATTTAGAAATGAAAATTTCAATTCAAATTTAGATATGTACTTGAAACAACCTGATGGAATATTTTCTATAGTACCATCTCCCAATGGAGAATATAAAGATTTAGAAGATTTTAGTAAAATTGAATCAAGTATAAGCAACAATATAATTAGCGGTGTAATATTCTTTTTAGAACTCAGGGATATTGGGAATTATTCAAAAAATAAAGTTATTCAAGAAAACCCAATCAAGCCTTACTACTTAATTTATATAAATTCAGATGGCAAAGTAAGATATAAAAATACAAATATCATGACTATACTTAGGAGTTATAAATCTCTATGTGAGAATAAGGAAGTACCATACAAAAAGCTATGTGAAATATTTGAAAAAGAGACTAATGGTGGCTCAAAAGTAGAATCTTATTCTGAACTTTTGAATAAATCTATTTCCGATATAATAAGTACATATTCTGAGAGTAAAGGAAAACAATTATTTGCAAGAAATGGCATTGTTCCTAGACTTATTGAAGATTTAAAAAATGATAATAACTTCAAACTTATCACTTGGTTAATTATTAAATAAGAGATGAAAATGGAAAAAGAAAAAGATAAACTAAAAAAAGAAATACTATCTAAAATTTTGGCTTTTCAAAATGGAAGTTTAAAAGAAAAATCTAATGAACTATTTGATTTGCTTGGATATAAAAGTAATAGGCTAATTGATTTTGATCAAAGTACTTTTTTTGAAAATGCAAAATCAAGAAATATTAACATAAATCAAGAAAAAATAAAAAGCATTGAAGAATTACATATATTATTTCAAATTACAGATGATGAGATAAAATTTGATAAAAAATCTGAAAGTAAAATAAATCATGATTTTGAACTAAATTCTTATATATTTTCTTGTGTAAAACTAAAATCCAAAAAATATTCAAGAACTGAACTTTCTGAAATTTCTAGAGAAATAAATAAAGTTACACTTCAGCCTATATTTATTCTTTTTCAATATGATAATAATATTTCTTGTTCTATAATCAATAGAAGATACAATAAAAATAACAAAAACAAAGATGTGCTAGAAAAAGTTACATTAATAAAAGATATTGATACTAATAAGCCTCATAGAGCCCATATTGATATAATCAAAGATTTTTCAATATCAGCAATGAAAAATATCAAAGATTTCAATGACTTACATAAAGCATGGGAGAAAATACTTGATACAAAAGAACTCAACAAATCATTTTATAAAGAAATTGCTAATTGGTACTTTTGGGCAATGGATAATGTTGATTTCCCAAGTAATAGTATTGAAGATAAAGAAAAACTAAAATCTTCAAACCTAATAAGGTTGCTTACTAGGTTTATCTTTGTTTGGTTTATAAAAGAAAAGGGCTTGGTACCTGAAAAACTATTTAATCAAAATGAACTGAAAGACATTTTGAATGAGTTAGATATTAATGATAAATCTTATAATTACTATCAGGCTATACTCCAAAATCTATTTTTTGCTACTCTTAATCAAAAAATTAGTGATAGAAAATTTGCTAATGATGGAACTTTTAGAGAAAATGCAAAAGATTATGGAATAAAACTTTTTTACAGATATGGAAATGAGTTTAAATTAACAGAAAATGAAGTTGTAAGACTATTTGAAACAGTACCTTTTTTAAATGGTGGTCTTTTTGATTGCCTTGATAATAGTGATACAAAAGAAATAATAGATGGCTTTAGTAGAAATATAAAAAATCAAGCTAAAGTTCCAAATCTATTATTCTTTGGAAATGAAAAAGAAGTTGATTTAAGCAAATATTATAATGAAAAGAAAAAGAAAGATAGTGAAGACAAAACTACAAAACCTAGAATCGAAAAGGTACGTGGACTTATAAATATTTTAAATAGCTATAAATTTACTATTGCAGAAAATACACCATTAGAACAAGATATTGCTTTAGATCCTGAACTTTTAGGTACTGTATTTGAAAACCTATTAGCTATTTATAATCCTGAAACAAAAGAATCTGCAAGAAAAGCAACAGGTTCTTTTTACACTCCGAGAGAAATAGTTAATTATATGGTGGACGAAAGTTTGATTTCCTATTTAGAGCAGAAGCTGGTAGATCAGACATTAGTAGAACAAGCATCCCTGCTTGTTAATAAGAAGGAAAAAGATGAAATTGGACAATCAGAATTTCAAAACA
>JAPLFM010000170.1 GCA_026390675.1 Candidatus Kapaibacterium sp.
ATTACAAACTTATGGCGACTTTCAAATAGATTTTAAAAATCAGAAATTAGTTGAACCTAATTCTGATGCAAATAGTAATAAAATAGAAGATGAAACTCCAAACATGGATACAAATTTTATTCCTAAAGATTACAAATTGAAATTTTCACCAGATGTTGTTGTTGGGAATCCTGGATATAGTACCTATTTTGGTTTTCAAGGTGTTACACAAATGCAATTCAGCGATGAATTAGGAGATCATCAAATTTTTGTTCAAGCAAATTTGTTATATAATCTAAAAAATAGTTCATTCTTTTTAGCTTATAATTATTTACCAAATGTAGTAGATTATCAAATAAATGCTTTTAGTGGTGCTGGGTTTATTAATAGACCAAATGAAGTGAATCAATCAACATTATATAGATTTAGAAAAATTGGAATGGGAGGTAATGCGAGTTACCCTTTAAATTTGTTTCAACGATTTGATTTTGGCTTTAGTTTTTTAAATTTAACAAAAGATAATATTTACTATCCAGGAACAGATGATATTTCTAAATATTTAATAGTTCCAACTGCTGATTATGTTTACGATGATGTACTTTGGGGAATGTATGCTCCTAGCAAAGGTACTAGAATGAATTTTGAAATAACAGCATCTCCAAAATTAGGAGAAAATGGAAGTGGATTTGGAATCTTCAAGACAGATATTAGAAATTACCAATATATTAGTAATCAATTTAGTTTTGCATCTAGATTTTCAGGTGGTTTTAGTTTTGGTGGAAATTCAAGAAACTTTTTCTTAGGTGGAACAGAAAATCTTTTTAATCCAACTTTTGGTTCTTCAAATTCCAAATTTGGAGCCAGCGGGTACTTGCCATTCAATGATCCTGAAGATTTCGCATTTATGCAAATGGCAATGCCATTAAGAGGATTTAATATTGGAGAATTAAGGGGTACAAAATTTTTCCTTACAAATCTCGAATTGAGATTCCCAATGTTAACTGCATTAGTAGCAGGTCCTTTGCCTATATTAATCCAAGGTGTTATGGGATCAGTTTTTGTAGATATAGGTGGAGCTTGGAATGATAAATTTACAATTTCTGAAACAATAATTGACGAATTTGGAAATGAAAGACTTCAAAGAAATAATTTAGCAATGAGTGCAGGACTTGGAATTAGAAGCTACTTATTGGGCTTGCCTTTAAAAGTAGATATTGCTTGGAGAAATGAATTTTATAACTGGTCACCTCCTGTTTATTTATTTTCATTAGGCTATGATTTTTAATAATTTATATAATAAAACAATAAAGTAAATACAAATGAATAAAGTAATTGAAAGAGAAAATAAATCAATTTTTCAAACATATAATAGATTGCCAATTCCTGTGGATAGGGCAGAAGGAGTTAGAGTTTATGACACTAGTGGGAATGTATATTTAGATTTCCTTGGTGGAATTGCAGTAAATGTTTTAGGTCATAGCAATCCAAAACTTTTAAAAGCTATAGAAGAGCAGGCTAAAAAATATCTTCATTTGTCAAATTTCTTTTTTCAAGAACCACAAGTAAAATTAGCTGAAATGTTAAAAGAAAAAACTGGACTTGATAAAGTTTTTTTTACAAATTCAGGTAGTGAAACAACTGACGGTGCTTTGAAATTAATCAGAAAATGGGGAAGTCAGCAAAAAAATAAAAAAAATCAAGTAGTTGCTTTCAATGGTGGATTTCATGGGCGTACTTATGGTGCATTATCTATGATGTCAAAACCTTTGTACAAAGAAGGTATGGGACCATTTTTAGAAGGCATTTCTATAATTAATTTTAATGATATAAATGCTTTAAGAGATAATATTGATGCAAACACTGCCGGATTGGTTCTTGAATTTATTCAAGGAGAAGGTGGGTTAATTTCGGCAAGCAAAGAATTTATTGAAGAAATTAATATTTTAAAACAAAGATTTAATTTCCTATTTGTAGCTGATGAAATTCAAACCGGTGTTGGAAGAACTGGGAAATTTTCTTCTTATGAACATTATAATATCAAACCAGATATTGTAACAATTGCAAAGGGAATTGGTGGAGGATTGCCTCTTGGTGCTTTGATAGCAAAAGATGAAGTTGCTAATGTTTGGGAAAAAGGTATGCACGGTACAACTTTCGGTGGCAATGCTTTATCTTGCGCTTGTGGCATAGTTGTGATTGATGAATTGAATAATGGATTGCAAGATCATATAAATGTAATATCAGTTTATTTAATCAGCAAATTAGAAGCTTTGAAAGCTAAACATCCCGATAAAATCAATGAAGTTAGAGGTATGGGCTTAATGTGTGGACTTGAACTAAAACAAGAGGCAAGACCACTTGTGGATAGACTTTTAGATGAAAAACGTATTATTACAAATGCAACTTCTGTTAATGTATTAAGATTAGTACCACCATTTGTAATAACAAAAGATGATGTTGATGAATTTATATCTGGACTCGATGACTGTTTATAATGGAGTTATTCCTTTACAAATTTCCATTGTCTGTTACCAATCTTAAGGAAATAAATTCCTTTTGATAAACTTGAAACGTCTATTGTTTCTTTGAGTTCTGATTCTAGTAATTTTCTACCATTTAAATCAATGATTTGAATTTTGTCTGTATTATTAAATTCATTAATTTGAATAAATAGTTTGTCTTTTACTGGGTTAGGGGAGAATGGTGGAATTTCTTCTTTGGCTGGACCACCTTCAACTGATAAGTTATCAGAAACACTAATAAATTTTTCTTTGGTATATGTACTTGAGCTTATTCCATCAGATACAATCAAAGTTACTGTGAAGTTACCACCTTTTGTATAAGTGTGGCTTGGACTTGCAATTACACTTGAATCACCATCTCCAAAATACCATTTATAACTGTTGATTTCTCCAGTTGACACATTTTTAAAATCAACTTTAAATGGTGTAATTCCAATGTTATTTGAAATTTCAAAGCCAGCCTGTAAAGGTAGTACAACTTTAATATAAGCTTTTTTGATTAGAGTATCTGAATAAACTCCATCAGAAACTATTAGCTTAACATCATACAAACCAGCTTTTGTGTAGTTATGAGAAGGAACGGGAGCATTAGTCGAATCACCATCACCAAAGTACCATTTGAAAATTTTATTGTCACCCTTAGAATTGTTCACAAAATCAACTTTAAAAGGTGCTATAACATTCAAATCAGATGACGTAAATCCAGCTTTCACTCTAAGCTGAATATAATTTTTCTTTATTAAAGTGTCATAAAGTTTTCCATCATATACAATTAGCTTAACAGAATAATCCCCAGACTTTTTGTAAGTATGAATTGGATTTTGTTCTGTACTTGTACTCGAATCACCAAAATCCCAAAATCTTGAAATTACTTTACCATCTGAGAAATCTCTAAATTGGATAGGTTGATTTGTGAAATAAGTTACAGAATCTTTGTTGAAATACGCAACTAATCCTTTGTTCATTAATTCTTCTTCAAATAGTCTTAAAACACCATCATTGCCACCAATTAGAAATTTATTAGTGCTATCAATTTTACAAATTACTTTATTATTATATCCATCTTTTGTAAATATTGAATCCTTTAATACCTCACCTTCAAGATTTAAGATTTGAAGTACAGCACTAGTTTTTTTATTGTCATTAGTATTGTAATTTAGGAATGTAATTAGTCTTTTTGAATCATTTGTAAAATAAATATATCCCAGAAAGCTATATTTATCTTTAAAAGCAGTTTGAAAACTTCTAAATTTATGAACTGGCTTCATATTTGAAGTTTGCCATATATAATAATAAGCACCAATAGAACCTAATATTAAATTACCATCAGGTGAAAATTGTAAACCATTAATCATATCATTTGTTATTTCAGCTCCATTTTCCAATAAAAAAGGATGAATTTTATTATTAGAATCTACTAAAGCATTATAATAATTTGTTATTTCATTATGTATTCTATAGACCACTGCGTAAGTATAAGAAGAATATGCAATTAATTTGGAATTTTCTGACATATTAACACTAGAAACCATTCCAGCACTTACATAATGAATGTATTTACCTGAATCTAATTCTATTGATTGTAAAACACCACAATTCATAATATCGTAATACCCACCAAAACGTCCATTTTCACAATAACCTCTTTGTATTATTCTATTATTTTGTTTATTATATGAAGGAACTGATCGAGTTAAATTTACTTGGTAACTTTGATACCAAGTAGCTGGTGCAACATTTATTTTTCTAATTAAAGAATCATTATTTAAACTTAATATATAGTCATTATATTCATAAGAAGGCCATCCAATATTACCTTGAGTAACATACTCTTCTCTATCTGTATTAATATCTTGATTTATATGTAATTTGTCAAACTTTTTAATAAATTTCCCATCATCTAAATTCCATTTTCTTATAGCTCCATTATCACAATTTGTATATATCAAATTGTTTGCTGAATTTAGTTTGATATAAGTTATTGGCTCTATCTTGTACGATTGTTCCCAATAATTGTTAACTTGTACCCAGCCACTTGTAATAGATGAGTCTAGTATTTGGCTATCTTTTGAGTAAATATTACTTTTTAAAACAAGAGATAACAAAAGCATCAACATTATTTTTTTCATAATTATTGCCTAATAAAAACATTTGAATAGCAAAAATAAACAAAACTTTTTCAAAATTTGTCAATGTGTATAATAGTATAACACTTGAAAGGTAAAAACGTCTCAAGAATGTGGAAAACTTTTTTTTAAATCTCTTTATAAAACTTCTTAAGTGCTATACCAGTATAAGATTTTTTATTTGAAGCAAGCTTTTCAGGAGTAGAGGAAGCGATAATTTCTCCACCTTTATTTCCACCATCAGGACCTAAGTCAATTATCCAGTCCGAAGCAGCTATTAAGTGCATATTATGCTCAATTAAAACAACTGAATTACCTTTTTCAACTAATCTCCTAAAACAAATCAAAAGTTTTGCGATATCATCTAAATGCAGACCAGTAGTTGGTTCATCAAAAATAAATAATCCTTTTTTGGAGCTTGTAACTTCAAGGTAATTTGCTAATTTTAATCTTTGAGCCTCACCTCCAGATAAGTTTGTACTTGGTTGACCTAATTTAATATAACCCAAACCAACTTCTTTCATAATTTCTAATTTACTTGAAATTCTTTTTTGATCTTTGAAAAATAAACAAGCTTCATCAACATTCATATTCAATACATCAATGATTGATTTTCCATTTAAAAGTACATTATTAATTTCTCTTTTGTATCTTGAACCTTTGCAAGTTTCGCAAAGTAAAGTTACATCTGAAAGGAATTGCATTTCAACAGTTTCGTATCCTTCACCTTGACAAACCTCGCATCTACCACCCAAAATATTGAACGAGAAATAACCTGATTTCCACCCAAATTGTTTTGCAGCTTGAGTATTAGCAAAAACATCTCTAATGAAGTCAAATACTTTTGTAAATGTGGCTGGTGTAGAGCGCAATGTACGACCAATTGGAGTTTGATCTACTAGTTCAATATAATCAATATTGTTTGCCCCTTCAATCCTATCAAAACTACCATCACTACTTTTAATTTCATGTAACCCAGAAAGGCCACCAAAAAGATTTTGATTTTTATGTAGATTGGTATAAAGTATATCTGAGATTAAAGTACTTTTACCAGATCCTGAAACCCCAGTAATAGTAACCAAACATCCAAGTGGCATTTTCATTTCATCTAATTTAAGATTATTCTTTCTAGGTTCAATTATTTTAATAAATTCACCATTGCCAGTAGTTTTTTTATTCTTAATATCAACTTTCAAACTTCCATTTAGATATTTAGAAGTAAGTGAAGTATTGCTTGAAAGCAATTCGTCATAAGTACCTTTAAAAATTATTTCGCCACCATGTTCACCAGCTTTAGGTCCCATATCAATAATGTAATCAGCACCAGACATTATTTCTGGATCGTGTTCAACAACAATAACTGTATTTCCCAAATTTCTAAGTTTGAAAATAATATTAAGTAAACGTTGCGAATCTTTTTGATGCAAACCTATACTTGGCTCATCTAGCACATAAAGTGTACCAACAAGTGAAGAGCCTATTGCTGTAGATAAGTTTATTCTTTGAGCTTCACCACCAGACAAAGTGTGAGAAGTACGTTCTAAAGTAAGATACTCAAGTCCAATATCTACAAGTAGTTGCAAACGCCACTTAATTTCGTTTAAAATTATTCCAGCTACTTTTTCTTGATATTCATTTAGTTTAATTGTTTTGAAAAACTCTAGTAATTGATTTAGAGGTTCTTTCAATAATTCAGGAATGTTTTTACCATTAATAAATACTTGTCGAGCTGAAGTTCTTAATCTAGAACCATGACAACTTTTGCAAAGAGTATAACCTTTGTATCTACTAAGTAAAACTCTATTTTGCACTTTGTATGATTTTTCTTCTAATTCTTTAAAAAAGCCATTAATACCTTCGTAAATATGAGTTCCTTCCCAAACTATTCGTTTTGACTCTTCACTTAACTTATTATAAGGAATATCTAGCTCAATATCAAACTTAGGTGCAATTTTTATTAAATCTCTAAGGTAAGATTGACTTGCACCTTTAAATGGCATTATAGCACCTCTCCTAAGCGAAATTGTTCTATCTGGAACAACTAAGCTCTCATCAAATCCTGTCGTTAAACCAAAGCCTTGGCACATTGGACAAGCACCTTGAGGAGTATTAAATGAAAATAGTTTTGGTTCTGGTACTTGATAAATTATTTCACAAGTATTGCATTCATACAAACTACTAAATTTAGAAAAGGTTTCAGTTGTTTGGTTGTATATAGTAATTTTACCATTACCGTGACTTAAAGCACTTTCTACAGAGTCAGTTAATCTTGTTTTTATACCTTCTTCATCAAGTCTAAGAGCAAGTCTATCTAAAATAATATAAAATTCTTCAGGTTTGATTTTCTTTTTTATAGTATCTTCAGTTAGGTCTAGAATTGAGTTATCTTTTACCATTAAGATTCTATATAGTCCAAAATCTTTAAGAGCTTCAAGTTTGGTAATGCAATCTTTGGTTGTGCTTTCAAATTGGAACAAAATAAATAGTTTTGTTCCTTCTTCAAGGTGAATCAAACTATCAACAATCATATCTG
>JAPLFM010000261.1 GCA_026390675.1 Candidatus Kapaibacterium sp.
GATGAATCTAAGTTCATCAATACATTTTCTACATACCAAGGTAATGATATGTTTAATGCCATCGAAAATATTTCTTTGCTTTCCATAAATGCAATTTAAGAAATATTTTTAAATTACCCACTCAAAATAGAGAAGAACCTTAAATTTATTATTAAGTTCACTTTTTAGAGTAATATTAATATGTTTTTGTGCTGGGTTAGGAAAAATAGAAAAACTATTATCAAATAATCTGTCTTCTTTAATTTCAGAAAAACCAAAATCCGACAATTTAGCTCTATAAACACTTCCTTTAAATGTTCCAACAAATATATAGTCATTAATAATTGAAAGACAATTTACTTTTAAATTTTTTAAATCAGAGTTAATTTGATTCCAAGATTTTCCTACATCAGTTGAAAGAAATACGCCATCACTATAAGTTCCAATAAATATAATATTATTAAATATTTTAATTGCATTAATAGCTGATTTTAGCATTGGTATTTCAATTAATTTCCAATTTTCAGCATTATTTGATGTGAAGTAAAGTCCATTTTGAGTACCAGCAAAGACATAATTTGCATTTTGTTCTACAACCTTTACATCAAAATTGTTTAAACCAATATTTTTCAATTCCCAATTAATTCCATTATCACTTGAAATTGAAACACCATGATCAGTTGCTGCAAATAATAACTCATTTCTATGTATAAGATTTCTAATATTAGTGTTTGTCAAGCCACTTTCACTTTGGTTCCAATTTAGCCCTTTATCTTTTGATATACTTACTCCCCCTTTATAAGTAAGATAAAAGTTATTTTGAATAATAGAAAATGTATTGAAATAGGTTTTATTTAAATTAATTTTTTGGTTTACCCATTTATTTCCATTATCATTTGATAAATAGATTTTGTCTGAAATCAAAGTGTAAATATTATTTCTATCAACGGCAATAGGTTTAAAATTAAAGTCATCAAACCCACTATTAATAGGAAGCCAAACATCACCATTATCTGAACTTTTAAACAACCCATAATCTGTTGATAAAAGTATAGAGTTTGAAACATTTACCATGTTATTACAAGTAACAGTTGGTAAACCAATTTGATCCCATGTTTCACCATAATCACTTGATTTGAAAATACCTCTTCCATTAGTACTTGCAATTATATTATTATTATTTACTTCCAGCTTTTGAATTTTACAATTAGAAATATCAAGATTTTTCTTTTGCCAATTTATTTCTTCAATATCCGATAAAAAAACATTTCCACTATCTACACCAATTATTATTTTGCTATTTATCAACTTAATAGAATAAACATTTTTGTCTTTAAAACCAATATTAACCCAATCTATTCCATTATTAGTTGAAAGGAAAATTCCTTTATTTGTAGCAGCATAGAATTTCATACCTTTTGAAACTAAATCATAAACTTCACAATCAAATAGGCTCAGTCTTTTCCAAAAATTATCATTTGTAAAATGAAATACTCCATATTCTGTACCAGCATATAAACTATTATTATGTTTTATTAATGAATAAATATTCTTACAATTTAAACCTGAATCAATCTCTGTCCAATTATCACCTAAATCAGATGTAAATCCTATTCTAAAACTTGTACAGAAATATATTTTATTATCGATAAATTCTATTTTAGAAATCTTATTAGGAAAGTAACGATTAGATATACTTATATGTTTCCAATTTTCACCATTATTTGAAGATATAAAAATGCCATCGAAATCAATTCCCACACAAACCAAATCTTCTTTTGAAGATATTGCAGTTATATTAGTATTTTTTAATCCACTATTTATTGAGACCCATTTTTTACCATTATCTGATGATTTTAAAATTCCATTATCCCAACTTCCAACGTAAATGGTACTATCAATCATACTTATTGAGTTGTAATTACCGCCATTCAAACCATTATTAATTTCTTGCCATTGTGATTTAGCATTTTGAGATATTATAAACAGAATAATTATCGACAATTTAATAATTTTTTTCATAATGTATTTTAATAAGTGTATTTGTACTTTACTATAATAACAGCAATTTTAAGAATATGTTACAAAAGTTTAAAAAACAATTTTAAATTTTTAAAGTGTGAGTAAGCAATGATTTTTTTTTGAAACAAATACTCTTATATTGCGTAAAATAATTTGAATAAAAACAAAATTGAGTTTGTATGGAAAATATTCTTAATGTTAAAAATGTAACAAAATCATTTGGTGATTATAAAGCGTCAAATGATATTTCATTTAATGTAGAAAAAGGAAAGATTTTTGGATTGCTAGGTCCAAATGGAGCTGGTAAAACAACTATGATTAGGATGCTGACTAATATTTATGTACCTGACTCTGGAAGTATTACTTTGTTTGGCAATCCTGTAGGACCAGACCAACAAAATAATATTGGATATCTTCCAGAAGAAAGAGGACTTTATAAAAAAATGAAGGTACTTGATCAATTAGTTTATTTTGGTCAATTAAAAGGAATGAGTAAAAAAACTGCTCTTGATAGTGCTAGATTGTGGCTAGTAAAATTAGATGCTGCTGATTATGCAAATAAGAAAGTACAAGATTTATCAAAAGGTATGTCTCAAAAAGTACAATTTGTTGCATCATTGCTTCATAATCCAAAGTTTTTAATATTAGATGAGCCATTTTCAGGTTTTGATCCTATCAATGCTGACCTTTTTAAAGATATTGTAATTGAACTTAGGAAAAATGGTGCAACTATAATCCTTTCAACACATATTATGCATCAAGTAGAACAATTATGTGATGATATTTGCTTGATAAATAAAGGTAAATTACTGCTTTCAGGTAATGTTAGAGAAATTAAAAAAAGCTATGGTAAAAATACAATTAATATTAATTTTGAAGGTAGTAAAGACTTCCTAAATAATTTAAGCAATATTGAAGTTATAAACTCAACAGATTCTAGTGCTGAATTTAAATTGTTAGATTTAAATCAGTCTCCAAATTCTATTTTAAGTGAAATAATGAAATTTGTTCAAATATATAAATTTGAAATAGATGAACCTAGTTTGAATGAGATTTTTATAGATGTAGTAACAAAAGCAAATGGAGAACAAAATGAAATCAAATTCTAAATTATGGACAATAATTTCTCACGAATATTTAAAAAGAATTAAAACAAAAGGATTTTTGATTGGAACTTTATTAGGCCCATTTTCATTAGTTTTGTTTTTTGGTATAATAGTTTTGGTTTCTATGAGCTTCGATGATTCATCAAGGAAATTGATGATAATTGACCGAACTAATAGTATTGGAAAAGAGTTAATTGCAAAAGAAAATAGTAAATATACATTGTCAGATAAAGATGAAAAAACACTCAAAAGTGAAATTTTAAAAGATAAAATTGATGGATATGTTCTAATTCCAGAAGATATTTTAGAAAAAGGTGAAGTAAATGTTTATACAAAAGGAGGCGGAGGAATTGGATATGTAGTTGAATTTGAAAGGAATATTGAAAAAATAGTTAGATACAAAAGACTAAACAAATTTGGAGCAGATGAAAAAGTAATTAAATTAGTAGAAGAAGGAGTTAAGGTTAAAACTCAAAAAGTAAATGAGGAAGGTAAGATCGAAAAGGATAATACAGCAAGTCTATCTTTTGTTGGTTATATTTTAGGTTTTGCAATTTATATTTTAACTTTCATATATGGCTCTTTTGTTTCGAGAGGAGTAATAGAAGAAAAAGTAAATAGAATTTCAGAAATAATAGCCTCATCAGTTAGACCATTTGAAATGATGTTTGGAAAAGTAGTAGGTATAGGGTTTGTAGGGCTTACTCAAGTTTTGTTTTGGATATTAATAGTTTCATCATTATTTTATTTTAGTATCCCAATCATAAAAATGGTAGATGGCAATATAAATGCTGAACAGATTGCTAAAATGAATACAATGATGCAAAGCTCTCCTAGTGGTGGAATGATGGGTAAGCAAATGTCAAGTCCACAGGCTGTAGAACTAATGAATAATATTCCTTCAATTTCTATTTGGATTGGTATTGGTTTTGTTTTTTATTTTTTGGCAGGATACTTTATGTATGCTACCCTATTTGCAGCCGTTGGATCTGCAGTTGATACTGAACAAGATGCGGCACAACTTCAGCTTCCTATTACTATGCCAATAATTTTAACAATAATGTTGATACCTCATATAATGTCAAACCCAGATTCGAGTTTATCAGTTTTTCTCTCGTTATTTCCATTTTCTTCTCCAATTACAATGGTTGTAAGGATTGCTGCAACTACTGTTCCATTGTATCAAGTAGCTCTTTCAATTTTATTTATTGTTATTGGATTTTTAGGTTCGCTTTGGTTTGCATCAAAAGTTTATAGAATTGGAATTTTGATGACTGGTAAAAAACCTTCATTTAAAGATTTGATAAAATGGGCAAGGATGTAATTTTAAAATGATTCCAAAAATCGAATTAAATGATTATAAATATGAATTACCCGAAGAATTAATAGCTCTCTACCCTACTAAAAATAGAGGTGAATCTCGATTGTTAAAAGTTGACAAAAAATTAGAGTCAATTGAACATTTTAGATTTGATGAAATAACAGAATTACTTCCCGAAGACTCATTGTTTTTTTTGAATGAAACAAAAGTTATTTCAGCCAGAATTTTAATGCAGAAGCTAACTGGTGCAAAAATTGAACTTTTGCTTTTTGAACCTTTAAACAAACAAAGAGACTTCCAAATAGGTCTTTCTGATTTTGGAGAATCTAATTGGAAATGTATAGTTGGAGGTAAAATAAATGTTGGTTCAATACTAAAATCTAAAATAGAAGGAAAAATAAAATTAAAGGCTGAAGTTTTAGAAAAAAATGGTAATGAATTAAATATTAGGTTTTTTTGGGATGACCGAAAAATTTCATTTAGCGAAGTTTTGATTGAATATGGTAATATTCCTTTGCCACCATATATTAAAAGAAATGCAATTGAAAGTGATTCAGAAAGGTATCAAACTGTATTTGCAAATATTGCTGGGTCAGTAGCTGCACCAACTGCCGCACTTCATTTCAATGAATTAATTTTATCTAAAATTAGTGATAAAAACATTGATATTAATAAGCTAACACTTCATGTAGGATTAGGAACTTTTAAACCAATAAATTGTAATTATATTGAAGATCATAAAATGCATAATGAACCTTTTAATATATATCTAAAAAGTTTAAAAAGTTTACTTATTGAACTTCAAAAAGAAAAACCTTTGATTACTTCAACTGGAACTACTTCAACAAGAACTTTGGAATCAATTTATTGGATAGGAGTTAAATTGATTTTAAATAAAGAAATTGATATTAATTATGCAGTTATTAACCAATGGGATAGTTATAGTTTTGAAAATAAGGGTTTACCATCACCTGAAGATTCAATTTCAAAAGTTATAATTGAATTAGAAAAAAACGGACTAAATTCATTAAATGGTCAGACAGAATTAATAATAGTACCAGGATATAAGTTTAAAATTATAAATGGCTTAATAACAAACTTCCATGCTCCACATAGCACGCTTATTCTTTTAATTGCAGCTTTTTTAGGTAAAGATTTGTGGAAGAGATCCTATCAATCAGCAATTATGAATAAATACAAATTTCTAAGTTACGGAGATAGTAGCTATTTAACAAAATAATTAATCTGTTAAATAAACGAATGGTACGCTAAGAACAATACTACAGCCTTTTCCTTCACTGCTATTAATTACAAATTGACCATCATGTAACTCAACAAATCTCTTGGCAATAACTAAGCCTAATCCAACACCTTGTTGTTCATAAATTGTTCTTTCGAATTGTACATAAGCTCCTACATTATTTATTTGATCTTTAGTCATACCACGACCTAAATCTTTTATTTCTAAAAACATAAAGTTATCTTCAATCCAAGATTTTACTGTGATTTTAGTTCCAGCAGTAGAGAATTTAAATGCATTATCAAGCAATTCATCAATTACCTTATGGAAACTTTCTGTTGATAGTTCTGCAGAAATAGAATCAACTAAATCCAAAATTTCTAAATCTTCTGATCTTCCAAAAGAATCCGCAAGCATTGTTGCAACATCATAAATCATTGCACCAGGTTCATCAGTTCTTAATTGACGTAACTGTTTACGTTTTTCAGCACTAGAAGCATAAGATTCAATTCTAACATAAATTAAGAAGTTTTCAGTAATCCTAAGAAGTCTTCTTGCTGAACTAATAATATCATCAGCTAGTTCTTTAATTTCATCAGGTTTTA
>JAPLFM010000156.1:0-25323 GCA_026390675.1 Candidatus Kapaibacterium sp.
GAAGTGATAATCCTGAAACGCTTTTAGTTTTAAAAAAGTGTATAAATTATCCTTCGGGTATGGTACAGCTATGGTATGATAGGGTATAGTTGAATCAAATTTACTCAAACAAATTATTTACATAATAAATTTTATTTAGAATTAATCCATTTGCTGGTGCTAATGGTGATTTTAAATTTCTATCCTGTAAAGCAAAAGCTTTTTCAATATCTTCCTTAGTTTTTTTGTTTCTTGCATAGTCAATCATAATACCAACTATCGATCTAACCATTCCATATACAAATCTATTAGCCCTTACTTTATATTGGAAATTAAATTCGTCAATCTGTGTCCATTCACTTAATAATACATCGCAATTATAATTTTTAGTGTCTTTATTAAATTTTGAAATTGAAGTGAAATCATTTTTACCAATAAAAAATTCTGCACATTCCTTCAATTTCCCAATATCCATATTGTATCTAATATGAGCCGAGAAATTTTGTTTAAAAACATCACTTTTTATATTTAGATTATATAAATATTCTCTTGAAACAGCATCAAATCTAGCATTAAAATCTTTATTTGTTTTTGCTATATTTATAATTTTTATTGTAGCTGGCAAATACCGATTCAATGCTTTTTTTACAATATCCAAATCGTATTTTACACCATTTTCAAATTTTATACTTACAACCTGACCTGCTGCATGAACTCCGGTATCAGTTCTACCAGAACCAATAGCAATTAATTCTTCATTAAATAGTTTAAACAAAGCTTTTTCTAATTTTTCTTGAATTGATTTTTGATTTAGTTGTTTTTGCCAACCAAAATAATTAGTACCATCATATTGGATTTCAAGTATTAGTGTCTCTAACATTTTAAATTTGTGTAATATTAAAAAACACAATTTATCTAATTTTCATTTTTGTTTATTAACAAAAATTTGTGATATAGCATTACCTAAATATTTTTTCAAATATAATTCTATATTTACTCTATTGAAACGTAATATCAACATTTAATTCAGACTATATTTTTTTATGTCATTCAGAGCGAAGCGAAGAATCAAGTTTTGCCTTTGTCCTTCCACACTATTGTGTGTGGCGAAGGTGGCTTGCTTGCAAGACGGAAGTGGTTCTTATATTTTATCTTCGTAGAGACGCATGATTATGCGTCTTAAAATAAAATAACACTATAAATTCATCTAATTTATGATTAATTTACAAAAACGAAAATAACAATTTTTAAAAAGAAAACAAATAAAAAAAACAGAGATTAATTTCATTTGTAATATGGATATAACAAAACCAATAAGAATATCAAATCATGCTCAAATCCAATGTAATGAAAGAGGGGTTAGCATAAATGAAGTTGAAGAATCAATTTTGAATGGAAGTATTGAACCAGCTAAAAAGAATCGCTTTCAAAGTAAATTGAATTTTCAGTATAATGATTATTGGTTTGGTACGTTTTATCATATCAAACAAGTATCTCCTGTTTTTGTTGAAGAGGAGAATGAAATTGTTGTTATTACAGTTTATAGTTTTTATTTTTAAAGGTGAAAAGTGAAAATAACTTATGATAAAGAAGTTGATGCCGTTTATATTAAACTTGTTGAGGGCGAACATCAGTGTCGAACTTTACAGTTAAATGATGATATTGCATTAAATATTGGTAAAGGTGAAAAATTAATAGGTATTGAAATATTAGATGCTAAAAGTGTATTAGCAAATGGTAATTTACCAAATATTGTTTTGGAAAATATACAATTACAAAACTCAATTACGGTATAAATTAGCAAGCAACAAACAATTTTTAAAAACAAAAAGGCAAATAAAAAAAAGAATAGCATAAATTTCAAAATATAATGTAAGCGTGAACTTACTAATGTTCTTCAGTTAAAATCGACCAAATTTTGTATTCTGAACAGCAGTTAAGGCACGCCCGAGAAATCGGGCGTTTTCCTTATTGCACAGAATACGGGTTTCTTGGTCGATACCTAACTGAAGGGCAATATGTGAAAATGCCCTTTTTTTGTGCCTAAAAATGAAGATAAGAAATGAATTGATAATTGTTTTTTTATCAACATTTAACTTAAATGTGTCGCCTTAGTGCTTAATTTTGAAAATAACTTTAATTTATAATTTAATAGGAAGTAAAATGAAAACAAGATTTATTACTATTTTTTTAATATTTTTATTAATATCATGCAATACTGTTGATATTAAAAAAATCATGAATTCATGGAAAGGATCACATAAAAAAGATCTTGTGCTTTCTTGGGGGCCACCAGCAAGAATTGCTTCTGATGGGAATGGAGGCGAAATTTTAATATATTCAAATCATGTTTATATGCCATCTTTTGGTTTAAATTACTATGAGAATAAAATGATGTACGCAGATGCCAATGGAATTATTTATTATTGGATGATAAAAAATGAAGAGGTACCTCCTACTCAAATTGATTTAAATATTTATAGAAGAAAATAGTTCTGAATTTATTTAATAACAAATAAAATTGTAAAAATTATGATATATATATTAGCATGTTTTTTATTTCTGGGATTAATATCTTGCCAATCTCCAAAAGTAAAAATCATAAGTTTTAATACTAGTGATAGTATAATAAATGAAGGATCTAAAACATATCTTAACTGGGAAGTTAAAAATGCAGATTCTATTGTTTTAAAACAATTAGGGTCTGATGATCTTTTACTTGAAAATGCTCCTTTAAAAAGTAGAATGGCCATTTCACCAGCATTTAGTACAGAATTTACTTTAACAGCTTATAATGGAGATGAAGATTCTAAAAGCAAATGTAGTTTAAGTGTTATTGTAAAACCTCCTTTAATTAAAACTATTCATGATACTATTAAAATTGTTAAACCAATAGTAGAAGTTGAACCAAGCAAAGAAAAATCAAAATACATAAAGGGTTTACAAACAATTGAAAACTTAGATAAAACATCAAAAATTAATTATGAAATCTTTTTTATAGATAGGTTGAATTTTCCTAAAGAAGTCAAACTTTATGTTACTGTAAAGGATGAGAATGGTAATTTTATTGCAAATTTAGCACAACCATTTGGAACAAAGGAAACTTCAAAAAAATATTTTTTAGATTTAAGTGACGAGGTAAATGGAAAAAAGCATAATATATCTGAGGATGAATATGATATAGAAGAAAGACATGATACATTGTCTCAAAAATATTCTTTTTCGTTAGTTTTAGATCATAGTGGATCTATGGTTCAAGTTATAGATATTTTACATAAATCTGTGAAACAATTTATAACTAAAATGGAGAAAAGTGATAAAACTTCAATTGTTAAATTTGATCATATTATAGAAAGAACATTACAATTAACTAATGACAAACAACAACTTTTAAACCCAACTGTATTTAATGGTTTAAATAATTTTGGTGGAGGAACTGCATTAATAGCTGCATCAGATGAAGGAATAAGAAGTTTAAATGAAAATAAGACTGTGAAAATTGAAATATTATTTACAGATGGAGCAGAAAACTCATCTTTTGTAACTTCACTTTTAACAGGTCAAGGTTATTCATATAAACCAAAATCTTTAATTTATAAAGCAAGAGAAGAAAATGTAAAAATATTTACAATTGGATTTGGAAATGTAGATAAAGATTTATTAGAAAAAATATCTTCACTTACTGATGGAAAAAGTTATTATGCAAACAACGGAAATGAACTCGAACAAATTTTTAATGAACTTCCAAGAATATTTCATAATTACTATATTATAACATTTAAACCTAAAAAAATAGAGGGACAACATTCATTTCAGATGACAGTTGCAAATCCTGATGGAAGTACTGACAAAATTAGTAGAATTACTAATATAGGTAAAATTGATTTATCTGATTTAGATAACATGCAAAAAGAATGTATTGCATTTTTTGAACACAAAAGTGAAGAACTAAAAGATGAATCAAAATTTTGGATTGAGAAAATATCAACATATCTAAATTTAAATAGAAATTCCTTAATTGAAATTCATGGACATACTGATTTAACAGGCTCTAAAGAAGCTAATTTGGAATTATCTAAAAAAAGGTGTGAAAGCGTTTATAGAGAATTTGCTAAAAATGGAGTTAATAAAGCACGAATGTCACTTAAACCACATGGTATGTCTGTACCTATTTGGAATCCTGAACTTAATGAATATCAAAGTGAACAAAATAGAAGAGTTGAACTAATAATTAAAGATTAATATGAAAAAATACATTTTATTGTTTTTGTGTTTAACTAATTTAGCTATTATATCACAACCAAGTAATATTAAAAATGTTATAAAAACTTCACTTTCAAGTGTCGTGTTGATTAATACTGATTTTGGTTTAGGAAGTGGTGTCATTATTACATTAGATGGTTATATCTTAACTAACTTTCATGTAATTGAACAAGCATTACAAAGTAAAACTTCAATAAAAGTTACAACACATAATAAAGATGAATATTATGCACAAATTGTAAATTATGATGATGACTTAGATTTATGTTTGTTAAAAACTCCATACTTATCAAATGAAACCTCATTTGTCATTGTAAAACCGGACAGTATAAATGTAGGGGACGATATAATCTGTATTGGAAATCCTTTAGGTATATCAGAATATGTTACAAAAGGAATTGTTTCAAAATATACAACTCCTTATGTATTTATTAGTGCTAACATTAATCCTGGTAATAGTGGTGGTGCAATGATAAATTTAAGTGGAGAATTAGTAGGTATTCCTACTCTAACTTTGACAAATACTCAAAATATAAATATGGCAATTTGTCCAAGAACAATTAGATATTTTTTGAAAAAAAACAAAATTAATTTTAAAGAAAAATAAAAGGATTTGAAAGTGAAAAATAACAAATTACAAAAATTTCAATCATTAAACAATTTATTAGTAATTTTTCTATTTTGTAATAGTATGAATCTATTTTCTCAAAGTTTTTCTGAGTTATTTAAACTCGGATTAGAAAAAGGTGATAAAGGTGATTTTTATGGTTCAATAGCCGATTTCACAAAGGCAATTGAAATTGATAACAAGAACCCATTTTCATATTATAATCGTGGAAATATGAAATACTCATTAAAAGATTATAAAGGTTCAGTTTTAGATTACACTAAAGCAATTGAAATTGACAATTCGAAATCATATTTTTTTTACTCGAGAGGGATTGCCAAAAAAGCTAGAAACGATTTTTACGAAGCTATAGCAGATTTTAGTAAAGCAATATTTCTCAATCCTAGTGATGCCGAATCATATCTTTATAGAGGTGCTTCTAAAGCTGCACTTAATATTGATTATTATGGAATTATTGAGGATTGCTCAAAAGCTATTGAACTAAATTCAAAATTATCAATTGCTTATTCAATTAGAGGACTGGCAAAAGGAAATTTAGGTGATAAATCAGGTCAATGTTCTGATTTAAAAATTGCTTATGAATTAGGCGACCAAAATGCATTTGAATTAATTCCTCTTTTTTGTAAATAAAGCAAAAAATAAAAGTTTGATTTTCCACCTCCACCCAAAAAATTGGAGGTATATTAAAACACGCAATATCTACACAATATATCCGTCATTTTTTCTGCTATTATTTTATGTTCTATGAAGTTTTGCAATTGAATAAATAGATTTTAAATTGAAAAAACACGAAATTTACTGCAAAATACTGCAAAGAAAAAATTTAATTAACTTATTGTAAAATATTGGGTTAAGTCGAATTAGATGGTGGTTACTCCCTCCCCGATTTTAACTTGTTAAAATCTTTGGGTGAGGGTAGGGTGGGGTTCTTAATTGATTACTTTTTTGAAAAATAAAAACTGGATACTTCACTTTGTTCAGTATGACAAAAAAAAAGCATAAAAAAATATCGGCTAAATTTGTCGAAAAACGAACTTTGGAAAACTTATTTGGTAAATTTTTCCAAAACTAACTTTGGTTTTGGTTCATTCTCCACTTGGGGAGAAAAAAAGTGGGGTTCTTAATTTGTTGTTTTTAAAAGGTAAAAGCCAAATATACCCTGAAACGAGTTCAGGGTGACAGAAAAAGTTTAGATTCCTGCATTCGCAGGAATGACAGAAATAAGACTAGACCAAAAAAAACATGAAAAACGCAAAATCACTGCAAAAATTGAAATGAGAGAGTTTAATTAACTATCTTATTTGTAATGATTTACTTGTTCTTAAAGTTTTTGATGTATTCTTTAGTAAAGTCGCTTAATACCAAACGTCCACTTATTTCTGCTCTACTTTCTAAAAGTTCATCCCAATGTTCAGTTCCTTGCCAAACAACCTGTTTTAAATCATACATTGCTTCTTGACTATTTAGTGACATTTTATGAGCAAATTCATTTACTCTTTCATCAAGTATTTCAATAGAATCGCACAATTGATTGTAAAGTCCTTTGTTTAAAGCCCATTCAGCAGAGTACCAATCATAATCTATTGACATTTGAGAAAAAGCCGAAGTCCCAATTTTCCTTAAAACAGCTGGTCCAACCACAAAAGGACCAATTCCAAGAGCTAATTCGGAGAGTTTAACATCAGAGAATTTGGTAGCAAATGTGTAATCAGCAGCTGCAGCCAAACCAACTCCACCTCCAACAGCTTTTCCTTGCACTCTTGCTATCACAAACTTTGGGCATTTGCGAATTGCGTTAATAACAAGAGCAAACCCCATAAAGAACTTTTTACCAGTGGGGAAGTCTGATATACTTGCCAATTCATCAAATGAAGCTCCAGCACAAAATGCTCTTTCACCTTGGCTTTTTAAGACTAGTACTCTAACCTCTGAGTTTTTTCCAGCTTCATCTATTGATTGTGTTAACATTCTTAAAGTTTCACCTGGCAAAGAGTTACTATTTTGATGACCAAATGTAATTGTTGCAATATTATCTATGATTACAGTATTTACAGATCCAATTTCCATAAGATTATTTCCTTTTTGATTTTTGTTGTATTACAAATTAATGATGATTCTCGAATGTTAAAAATAATATCATTCAACATATCAATTAAATTAAAAATTTTATTATAATTAAATCTTCAATACATTAAATAAGAGAGACAAATGAAACATTATATAATTGATGCACATAATATTATTCATTTTGATAAAAATTTGAATAAAGTATTAGAACAAAAATCAGTTGATTTAGCTAGAATAGAACTTATAAATTTAATAAATCCTTTTGCTAAAAAATATCCCAAATATAAAATAACTGTTGTATTTGATGGAGTTTTAGGTAATGTCTTTTCGAGTTTGGAAAATTTATATGTAATTGAAGCAGGAAGATATAAAAAAGCAGATGATGTAATTCAAGATTACATCAGGTGGGAAACAAATAGAAAGTTGTGTACAGTAGTAAGTAATGATTTGGAAGTAGTCCAATATGCTAAACTACACGATTGCAACATACTTAAAACCGAAGATTTTTTGTATGAATTAAACTTCGCAAAGGCTGGAACAATAAGAAAATATGATATTGAAAACGTAAAAATAATTGCACCAGAAATGGTTAATGCTAAAAGCGTTGACAACCTGCTTAGATATTTTGAAGATAATCCGATTGAAGGAAGTAATAGCAATTCAAATAAAAAGAAAAAATATTCAGCAGTATCTAAAATTGATTCTAAAGTAAATATTAAAGAAGTTGTAGAGGATATATTTGATATTAATGGTTTAAAAAATTATTTTGAAAAAGGAATAACTTCTACAAAAAAAAATAAGGACATAAAACTTAAATCAGTAACCATAGATTCAATTGAAGTAAATGATAAAGATGTTAATGAAATGATGAAATTGTTCAGTCAAAAATAAAAAAACCTGGCATAAAGTTCAACCAGGTTTCTTTTAGGAGTATTTTATGAAAGCAAAACATTTTTTGAATTAATCAAGCAGTCTTCTTATAAAAGCCGGTTGATCGTTAAATTTAATTTTATGTTCAGGTGCAAAACTTACTGGGATACCTGGTTTGTCAGACCTATCTACGCCTATAGGCTCACCAATAATTGCATCAACATTTCTTCTAGTCATTGCAGGTTGTTCAAATTTCTTTAATTCAGGAACACCTTTAGGGCTTCTTGGAGCAAAATTATTAATAGCATTTTCTACACTAAGTCCGTTTGCAAGTGTTTCTGGAGTGTATCTAGTAATTGGCATTGGTGCTTTGAAACCTTGGAAGTTGTTAGTTTGTTTTGCTATAGGAGTGATTTCTTCTACAACAACTTCATTTTTGACTTCAATAATTTCAATTTCTTTATTTATAGCAAAGCCAGTAGCAACAACAGTAACCATCAATTCATCATTTAAATCTTCTTTTCTGCAAATACCGTGTATTAAAAGCACTTCTCCACCAGCTGCTTGTTCAACAATAGAAACTACTTCTGAAATTTCATGCATAGTAAGTGATGGACCAGCTGTTATATTAACTAATACACCTTTAGAACCATTAATGGAAATATTATTTAGTAAAGGAGAATTTAAAGCGTTATGAGTGGCTTTAGCTGCACGACTTTCGCCTGAAGCATTACCAATTCCCATTAGAGCATCTCCCATACCTTTCATAATAGTTACAACATCAGCAAAATCAACATTTACTTCACCATGTTCTGATATTATGTCAGCAATACCCCTTGTTGCATTATAAAGAACTTCATCTACTTTTAAAAATGCTTCTTGAAAAGTAGTGTTTTTATCAATAACTTCTAACAATCTTTGATTTGGAATAACTATAAGAGCATCAACATATTTTCTTAACTCTGTAATCCATTCGTCTGCAATAGCAAATCTTTTTTTACCTTCCCAAGAAAATGGAGTAGTTACAATACCAACTACTAAAGCACCCAATTCTTGACCAATTTTGGCAACAATTGGAGCACCACCAGTTCCTGTTCCACCACCCATTCCAGAAGTAATAAAAAGCATATCGCTACCTTTTAAAGCTTCTTTAATTTGTTCTTTACTTTCTTCAACCGATTTATGACCAACTTCAGGATTTGCACCAGCACCCAATCCTCTTGTTGTTTCACGACCAATTTGAATTTTAACACTGGCTAGATTATGCTCAAGTGCTTGACGATCAGTGTTTGCAGCAATGAACTCAACTCCAGTTAATCCTTTACGGATCATATTATTAATTGCGTTTCCACCGCCACCGCCAATTCCAATGACTTTTATTCGAGCGCCCTCGTAGTGATTATTAGTATCAATTTCAATCATGAGCAATCCCCCCGGAAAGATTAGATTATTTTAACTATTTTTCTATTATAAGTGTTCTAAAAACTGTTTTGCCTTCATATACCAAGGTATTTCAGGTTTTATTTCTTCAACTGTTGGATTTAAATCAACTTCATTTTCGAAAGTACTATCTTCAATAATAGTAACTACTTCATTTTTTAAATTTTCATCTAAAAGAACTTCACTAATATTAATATCTTTTAAAGCATAAAGTACAAGACCAACAGCTGTAGAGTAAACTGGACTTTCTACTTCAGGTGCTAATCCTGAATAAGTAATACCTGATGGGATTCCTATTTTTATTGGCATTTGGAAAACCTTTCTTGCAAGTTCTTCAGTTCCTTTCAATAAAATAGTACCACCGGTTAAAACAACACCTGCTCCTAATCTATTTGCCATACCAGACCTTCTAATTTCAGAAAGAGCTAATTCAAATAATTCCTCCATTCTAGGTTGAATAATTTGGCATAAATAGCTTTTTGAAATTTCTAAAGGGATTCTTCCACCAATACCAGGTATCATAAAGACTTCATCTTTCATCAATAAATCTAAATCACTATGTCCATATTCTCTTTTAATTCTTTCAGCTTGAGATTCTATTATTCCTAATACTTTCCTAACATCGTGTGTTACATGTTTCCCAGCAAGTGCAAAAATAGAAGTAAATCTGATTATTCCTTCTTCAAAAATAGCAATATCTGTTGTACCACCACCAATATCTACTAAAGCAACTCCTACTTCTTTTTCTTCACTTGTTAAAACAGCATTGCTACATGCTATTGGTTCTAAAACAATATCTTTTACTTTAAGTTCGCATCTTTCAACACATCTATAAATATTTTGTATAGCAGTATTTAAACCAGTAACTATATGAACATTGGCTTCCATTCTAACACCACTCATTCCCACTGGATCAATTATTCCATCTTGACCATCAATAATAAAATCTTGTGGAATAACATGTATTATTCTTCTTTCTTGAGGTATCGCAACTCTTTTTGCTTCTTCTACTAATCTATCCACGTCATTTTGAGTGATTTCTAAAGTTGGATTCGAAATAGTAATTATACTTCGCACTTGCATTGATTCTATATGATCTCCTGCAATTCCAACCACCACTTCTTCAATTTTAATACCCGATTGTTGTTCAGCTTGAGAAATTACTTTTTTAATAGTATTAACAACTTTGTCAAGGTTAACCACAACTCCTCTATTAAGTCCTTCACTTTCTGTAATCCCAATTCCTAAAATTTTTAAGGATTTGTTTTCAATATCTGGAGAAGCAACAATAGCAATAACTTTGCTTGTTCCAATATCTAATCCTACTACTATACCTTTTTTTTGCATAAAATTCTCTAAGAATTAAAATTTACAAATATTTTTATCAAATTACTACTACTTGGTTTTTCCATCTAATGTCAATTTCTTTTATATTAGATGAGTTTCTCTTCATTATCCAAAGATGCCAAAATTTATTAAGTTTTAGTATCTTTTCACTTAAGTTGTCTTTTCTACCAAAATTTATTTTCAATCCAAAATCTGAACTAATAACATTAAAACTTTTAGTTTCAATATTAAATTGTAATTCTGATATTAAATTATAAATAAAACTTTCTTTAGACTCTTTCATTTTGCTTAGTATAAATACAGCATCAGATAAATTTGTTGAATCAGTATTAACAATTCCTGTAATTACAGGTAAATCTGAATAATTCTGAATCATAACGTTTGAGAAAACCTTTTTATTTTCATCTATATAATTTACTAAACCAGCCTTATCTAAAATAAATGCAACAGGTATTCTTTCTTCAATTTCAATTTCAAGTTCATCAATACCAGCAAATGATACACTTGCAGTTTTGATAAATGGATTTTTTAACAAAATGTTTTCAATAAATTCTAAACTTAAATTACTTTTTTGTTTGTTTATTACTAAACTTTTAACAATTTTGTAAAGAACATCAGAATCTGTATATTTCAACCCTGTAAATTTCACTTTTCTAATAATTTGCTTTTCATTCCAACTTTGTGCACAATACACTAAAATTGAAAATAACATCATTACTATACCAAGTACAATCAACATACTTAAACGACCTTTTCCTCTTTTAGAGTTACGGTTTTTACTCTTAAAATGTTGTCCATTCAAAATTAAACTTCTCAGCCGAATGAAAACTCAACTTTTAAATAATTAAACTATTTTTTTTATTGAAATAAAGTTAAAAAAAGTGGGATTTTTTTTACTTTATGCTGCTTGTCATTTTTGACATTTGTAAAAATACATTAGTTTAACTTAATATTCAAAATATTTTTTTTGTTTTGTTGAAAGTTTTTTTAAACTTCTTTAAAAACAAAGGGTTTAAGAATTATTTTTTTTTCAACAATAAAGACAATCTTACTCTAAAATTAATATTATTTCATTTGTTTAAGAATTTGTAGCTAAATTATTTTTGCAAATTTCTTGTATTATTATTAAAGTTTTGGATAAAATTATTCAATAAAAATGTTTGATTTGAAACAATGTAGAAATTACTACCTTAAAACTTAACAAATCAGAACATAAAACTAAGATTTAAATAATTATATCATATTAATCTGTGGAAAAATTAATTAGTTGTTTTTCAAAAAATTATTTTGCCAAATTAGAAAAATTTCGTAAATTTGTTTTCTTATTAAAACAACACCAATGGAAAGCTCGCATAATTGGTATTGCAGCAGTCTTGAAAACTGCCGGGCTTACGCCCATGGGGGTTCGAATCCCTCGCTTTCCGCTTAATTATAAAAAGCTATTCTTAAAATTTAAGGATAGCTTTTTTGTTGTAAAGCATCGCAATTATTTAATATCTAAACAAGCTAAAATTATATATTTTAATTTTTTTCTATTTGAATTATATAACAACTTAAAATTTAATGTACTTGTATTTTATTTACAAATACTTAAATTTGTAAAATATTATTGGTTAACCAAATTTTCAATTAACATTAAATTTAAATTATGATAAAACTGTTATACATTTTGATTTTAGCTACATTAGTATCATGCCTTCCTCAAGATGAGATAAAAGAAGGAGCTGTAGAAAATGATATTGCACCTCAAAATTACAATCCTACTTTTTTAACAGGAATTAGAAATATTAAGGATACTGCTATTAGTAATCCAAAACTTTTAATAAGTAGAATAGATCCATATTCGTCTGATAAAATCAAAATGTTTGTACAATTGACGGATAATAATAAATATCTAACAGGAGCTAATGACGATGCTTTCAAAAAAATTTGGTGTGAAGTGATTGATTCTACAAATGGTGAGGCTCAATCGGTTAAGTATAAAGTTCGTGAAAAAAATGAAAAAGACAATATGCCAATTGCTTTTGCAATGGTAATGGATCATAGTGGTTCAATGGGTGAAGAGAGAGCAATTGCTGTCCAAAATGCTGTAGAGCAATTTATAGTTTCAAAACGTCCTGAAGATGCTGTGGCACTCATTAAATACGATGCAAGAATTGGAATTGAATCTCAATTGGAATTAGATAAAGATACACTACTAAGTAGATTGAAAAAAAATGGACTTAGTGGTTTTGGTGGTTATACTGCTATAAATGACGGAGTAAGTGCTGGGGTAAACGAATTATCAAAAGCTGACAAAAAGTACTTAAAAGTAGTAGTAGTATTTACTGATGGAGTTGATAATTCTTCAAAAATTAAAGATAGTATAGCAATTGAAGAAGCAGTAAAAAACAATGTTATGGTTTGTGCAGTGGACTATGGTAATTATACAAACATAGCTCATTTACAAAATATTGCAAGTAAAACATCAGGGATATATCAGCATATATATATGAAAGAAGAATTTGAACCACTTTTTAAAGATATATATTTGAGATTGAATAACTTCTATGTAGTTGAATTTGAACCAGAAAGTTTTGGAGATCATAATATTTCATTAAAACTTTGTCTTCCTGATACTACTATCTCAATAAGTAAAGTAGTAAATAATGAACCACTTCCTGGTACTCTTACACTTTTGAATGTATATTTTGATGTTAACAAAGCAACTATTCAAAAAACTTCAGAGCCTGCATTGAAAAAATTATTCAAATTGATGAATAAAAAGAATATCAAAATTGACTTACAGGGTCATACAGATAGTACTGGTTCTGCCGAGTTAAACCTGAAACTTTCCAAAAGTAGAGCTGATGCTGTAAAAAATGAATTAGTTAAACGTGGAATAAGTGCTGACAGAATTACTGCTGAAGGATTTGGAGATACAAGACCTGTCGAATCAAATCTTACTGAAGAAAGTCGTCAAAAGAATAGAAGAACAGAATTTAGAATAAAGAATTAAAGAAAATTTTTAAATGTCTAAAAGAAAATATACAGTAATTTTTAGAACTTGTGATGTTGTTAATGCAATTAACAAAAATCCTCGCCCTTTTGATTTGACAAAAGCTGAACTTATTAAAGTTTGTTTTCTGAGTTTAATAGATGCTTTTGCTAATGTAGATTATAAGATTATTATTTTGGGAGATAAACTTTCGGATAATATGCTTAATTTTTTCAATAAATTTGATGTTGAGTTTGTTTTGGGTTCTTATGGCAATGATGATTCAATACGTGAATCTTTGAAAATTGCATATAATGTTCCTGATGACAATTGGATTTATTTCTGTGAAGATGACTATTTGCACCTACCTAATTGTTTTAAAAGTATAGAAGTGCTACTTAATGAAAAGGAAGAAGTTTTTTCTAATCAAGCAACTATAAACAATTTAGTGATAAAAAACCCATCAAGAAAAGTATATAACTTTTTAAGAAAAGTGAAGAAATACTATAATAATAATTTTAGAAATTTCAACTTTTCTTCTTTTTTAAATTTAGGAAAAAAAGACTTAGTTGTTTTTTTACCTGATTATCCTGATAGATACATAGCAAAGTATCTAAAACATTCTTTAATTTTTCAAACTAGTGATAACAACTGGAGGCAAATAACAGATATTACTTTTTCATTTGTTTTGCAATCTTCAACTGTTAAAAAACACTTTGATATGTTGAATAGGTCAGCTTACAAGGCAAATGATAGGCTTTTAAGTAAAAAGTTTTTTGGTACTTATGGATTTTCCGCACCTGCAATTTGTCTATCTCCAATGCCTGGCTTTTCTTCGCACATGCACAGAGATACAATGACTAAATTGATAAACTGGGAAGAAATTACTAAGCAATATTTAGAAATAATTAAAGAAAAAAAGTACTAATTAAATTTTCTTAATCCAATATGTTCTCAAAATACTACTTCCAGCAAAAGCTTCTTTAAATTCAAATAAATTCCAATTGATTATTTTACCACCATTTTCAGTTGAAATCCCATAGTTTAAATATTTCCCACCTTGGCTTATTACATATTCGACTAAGTTGATATAGCCAAAATTCAAAGGTCTTAATTCTGCTTTTTGATAATCTAATGAAGCGTAAAAAATATGCCAACCCAATTGATTAATATTAAAGATAAAATAACCAGCAATCAATTCATCATTTTCGAAAACACCTAATATTTTAATTCTTTCAGGGTAAGTATTCAAAAGAAATTTCATGTCCTCAGCAGAATGTACTGGTTTAGCATTATGTTTTTTTAAATTCTGTTCAACTAAATTATAAAAACTATCTACTTCATTATAATTTAATATTCTTGATTTAAGGTTATATTTCAAAGATTGCCTGAATTTATTTCTTGCTTTAATATCAAAACTTGATAAAATATCAGCTGATTTCTTTCCATAATATTTTGTCAAATCATAACAAGTGCTTAGCTCTTCAGCTTCTCTAAAAAATCCATTATGTAATAAAGCAAAATCCAATTCATCACAAGGAGTTTGATTGAAAATTTTTTCTGCTTGACGAAATTCAATTTGATCAAATTTGTTATTTTTAGCATATTCATTTAAAGACTCAACTAATTCAAATGATTTTTTAACTCCTAGATTTCTATCAATAACCAAACCTCCATAGGAAGATCCAGGATGAGATTTTAGTATTTTAAATCCATCTTTTTCAATTAATGCAGCTGGAAAAATTGATTTAAGGTTTCCTTTTTCTAAAAATAATAATGAATTATCTTTAAATCTATTAACAGGATGATAATTTAGAAAATTTCTTTCATGAAAAATTGTACCATTTATACTATTATTTACAAATTTATCCCATATTATGCTATCACTTGCCGAGTATTTCTTAATTTCGTAATTCAATTTCGTATCTTTTTAAATATTATTTACAAATTTACAGTTCTGTATTTCATTAACGTTTAGAAAAAAAATAAATTTAATTTTATGTCTAAAATTGTAATTATATCTTTGGTTTATATTTTTAGTGTGTTTGAAAACTCTTTTTCATTTGAAGAAGAAGATAATTCTTTTGCAAACTATATTAGAAATTTTAATACGAACGATGAATTAGCAACTAATAAAACTTTACTTTTTACTGGTTATGCTTTGTCAAATTTAACTTTGCCAAATGAAGAAATTAATGGAATTCCAAAAACTGCTTATAAAAGTGAAATTGGTTATGGATTTTATCGTACCTATGAAAAACTAAATGAAAAAATCAAAAACGTAAGAAATGGAAAACAGCTTCTTAAAATAGATGAACTTAAAAACATATTCTATGTTGGCTCTGAAAGTGTCTTTTTATCTAATATATCTACATATTTCAATCCAGTTGAGAATATTGCAGGCTCAATAAAATCTGATGCTTGGAGATTTGGTTTTGCATACTCAAATGGTTATGGTTACAAATTGGGAATTCAACCTAAATTACTTCTTCAGCACAAATCTGGTTTTACTTGGACAAGATTTGATTTTGAACATATTAATGTGACCAGTGCACAAAGTTATTTAAAGGATTTAGATGAGAAAATGAAATTTGGGCAATTCTACTCACCTTCAATAGCTTATGGTTTGTCTCAAAGTATAAAAATAGAACTTTATTATGAAAAAGCTAATACATATAATTCAACTGGAGGAATTGCAATAATTGGCACTTTAGTATTTGAAGGTGCTTTGCAAAGATGGGTAGATTTTTACGAAACTCCTCTTTTGATGGAATTTGGAGATTACTATCCTTTTATTTATTTTGCATATAAAACCGCAATATCATCATTTATATATGCTCAAAAATCAAATGAACATCTTTTTCCTTTTGGTGGAAGCAAACAAGCATCATATAATACCTATGGGATTCAATTAAGTTTTGTGTTGTAAGTTTTTTATTTAATTATCACACTAACTTGTCTATTTTTCAATCAATTACTGAAATTTTCTTGTTTCAATTTCTGCAGTGATTTTTAGTTTTTTGTATTTTTTTCTGTCATTTTTTTTGTCACCCTAAATTTATTTCAGGGTATATTTGGCTTTTGCATTTCAAAAAACATTGCTTTAAGAACCCCACCTCAGTCCTCCCCATTTTTTATAAGTTTCTGAGAAACTTAGAAAAGGGGAGGAAGTAACCAAAACCAAAGTTCGCAATTTGGAAAAATTTTCCAATTCCGTTTTCCAAATAATTTTTTGGCTAAAATCAGTTTAACTCTATATTTTCCAATATATTACTCTGACTTTTTCATTTCAATTTTTGCAGTGATTTAGCGTTTTTTATGTTTTTGTCTCTCGTTTTCGGTCATTCCAGCGTATATAGAAATTCATTTTATTTTTTTAGTTAACAAATTCTCAGTATCAATTTTATGAACTAAACTATCTAATTTATCTAATAACAGCTTACTTTTCAAGTTTATATTGAAGTCATAATTCATATTTGTTGTGATTTCTGACCCTGAACCATGAGTTTTATTGAACCTAAAAGAATTAAAATCTTTTTCTATGATTTCACTATTTATTAAAAATTTAAAATTTTCATGATAAGTAGGTGATAAATCTATAAAATTAATATTATCTTTATTGTTTACTTTAGTTTTATAACTGAACCCTTTGATAGTTTCGTTTTTGATTCCATCTTTATTTTCAAAAAAGAAATTCCATATCTCATCATTCTGAATTTCTATGATAGAGTAGTTAAATTTATGATTCACTTTTGTAAAATAAGTCACATTGTTTTTCTTCCAAAGAATATTATATGTTTGATAAAAGTAATCTGAAGTATCATCAATACCAAGATAACATCCACCTTGAGTATAATGCTCGATAATACAAATAGTATCGACATCCTTTTTTTTAAGCTCAGAAATAAACTCTTTGACATCAGCTTGTAAATAATTCAAACTTTCATCTTCACTTTTAGCAAAATTAAAAGCTATTAAAAATAAAATAAATACTATAAATTTTGATTTCATTTGTTAGATTTTAAAAGTAGAAGTAATCCAATTTAATTTCCTTTTTCAGTAAACGAAACGACTTATCAATTATTTTTAGATTAGTTTTCTGTTAAATACATTTTTAACTTTTTCTTTTAAATATATTATAAGTTCTGCTTGCATATAAACAAAATCATCTGGAATATAAAGGCAAACAATCTTTTTTGATTTGTAAATATCAGGGAATTTTCTTCTTATATAATTTCTATGTATCTTTTCCATTACAATTATACTATCCGCCCATTCTAAAATTTCACTATTTAATACTGATAGTGCATAAATATCTGTACCAGCTGATCGAACTTCAAATCTTTCATCCATTTTGTAAATTTCATGTGCAGTTGCGCTTCTAATTTTATTTGCAGTACACACAAATAATATTTTCTTTTTAGTTTTCATTAGTTAGCTGATAAGGTAAGTGTAATCTTAATATTATTTCCTCTTTCAGTAAACGAAACGGCTAATCATTTATTTTTAGATTAGTTTTCTTTCAGCCTTACAGGCTGATATACTTTGTGGGATTATTTAATCTTGGGGTTTCACCCCAAGCTATGATATTTTAGGCTTACAGCCTAAGGGTAGGAAATTCATTTGAAATTTAAAAATATTTTGTTAAATTGTATTTAAGTCTGAAAGACTTTAAGAACAAAGCTTGGGGCAAAGCCCCAAGAGAATAAAAGTATAATTTAACCAAGCCTGTAAGGCTTGAAGAAGAAAATATGTCACAATCATTATCACAAATGTATATTCATTTGGTTTTTACTACCAAAAATAGATTTCCATTTATTTCAAATGAAATTGAAAATTCATTACATTCCTATATTTCTGGAATTTTAAAAAATCTTGAAAGCACTGTTATATCAATTAATTCAACTTCAGATCATATACATATTCTTTTCAAATTGTCAAAAAATTTAGCATTAGCTAAAGTTGTAGAAGAAACAAAAAAACATTCTTCAAAATGGATGAAAGAACAAGGAGTTTTAAAATTTTCATGGCAGGCTGGGTATGGAGCTTTTTCAGTTAGTAGTTCTAAGTTGAAAGTTGTGATTAAATATATTCAAAATCAAAAAGAACATCATCGTGTTAAATCTTTTGAGGAAGAAATTGATGAATTTATGAACGAGTACAACGTAAAAGAATATGATCCAAAATATTTTTTAGATTAATTCTCTTTCAACCTTACAGGCTGATACTCTTTGTGGGATTATTTAATCTTGGGGTTTCACCCCAAGCTATGATATATTAGGCTTACAGCCTAAGAAGAAGGAAATATATTATTAAATTGTATTTAAGTCTGAAAGACTTTAAGAACAAAGCTTGGGGCAACACCCCAAGGTAATTATAATACCATTGAACCAAGCCTGTAAGGCTTGAAGAGAAAAAAAGTCCCAATCATTATCACAAATGTATATTCATTTGGAAACTTAATTCACAAAATCTACTTTCTTAATTAAATCAAATTCTTTGCTTTTAGTAATTTCTTCATTTTCTAAATCAAAATCATTTTGCAAACCAAGCCAAAATTTTGCTGAATTTCCAAAGTAATGACTTAGTCTAAGTGCAGTATCAGCAGTAATTCTACGTTTACCTTTTATTATTTCAGAAATTCTAGTTTGAGGTATATTCAAATCTTTAGATAATTTATATTGAGTTAAATTCATTGGAATGAGGAATTCTTCCAATAAAATTTCTCCCGGACTAATGTTATTTAATTTTTGCATAATTTACCTTTTTTTAATGATAGTCTATAATTTGAACATCAAATACATTTCCATTTTCCCAATGAAAGATAATTCTCCATTGATTATTTATTCGTATGCTATGATAATTTGATAAATTTCCTTTTAGCTTTTCCAATCTGTTTGATGGAGGAATCCTTAAATCATTCAAAGTATTTGAACTATATAGCATTCTTAGTTTTCTTCTAGCAATTTGCTGAATTTCAATTGGTAGTTTTTTTGATACAATACCATTCCAAATAAATTCAGTTTCTTTATCTTTAAAATTATTTATCATAATGCATTACGTTAGTAACGTCAAACATAAGTAAATTATTTTAATTATAAAAGATATTTTTTAGATTAATTTTCTTACAGCCTTATAGGCTGATAATCTTTGTGGGATTATTTCATCTTGGGGCTTCACCCCAAGCTATGATATTTTAGGCTTACAGCCTAATATGCAGAAATACATTGGAAAATAAAACCAATTTAGTTAAATTGTATTTAAGTCTGAAAGACTTCAAGAACAAAGCTTGGGGCAAAGCCTCAAGATAATACAATTATCAATGAACCAAGCCTGTAAGGCTTGAAGAAAAAAATATATTTGTTTCTTTATTGGGGTTTCTCCCCAAGCTATGATATTTTAGGCTTACAGCCTATGGAGTAGAAATTCTTTTGAAAATTAAAATTTACGATATTTATATAAATTCATTGTATCTTCTTTAATCGTAGTATTCCAATAGTTCTTTTCTAATATTGTTGCTTGTCTAACTTTTACACCTTTTTGATTTGTTGTGTATTTACTATCAATATATAATTGATATTTTGCTTCAATCAAGGCTTTCTCTTTATTTTGAGAAAGAGTTCTAATTTTAGTACTATGTTCGTAAATATAAATGTTCGAGTCGTTTTGTTTTGAGAAATAAAATGCTCTAACTACATAAGAGCTATCATAAAAATAACTATACATTCCTAATCCAAAAGTCCTTTCAGGTGAGAAATGAATTGTATCAATTGCAATTGATTCCACATTTTGTTTACCATCAAAAAATTGTAAGTACATATTTGATAAATCAATGCTATCTTTATGTATGAATTTATTTTCTTCTACAAACCTTAAGAGTTTAGTTCCTAATAATTTTTTAGTATTACTATAATTAGAATCTAAAATCAAATGTCTGTCTTTATACAATTCTAACTCTTCCAAAAGTACTTTTTCTTTATTAATGGGTTTTAGAAAGAACCAAAAATGAATAAATATCAACAAAGGAAACAAAAAAACTAAAATATTAAAAAGTTTATAATCTTTATCTTTTTTATGCCAAAAATAATATAATGATCCAATTGCAATAATTGCACACAACAATATATAAACTTCACTAAGATAATTTGGAAAAAAAAGCCAAATAGATAAGTAAATAGCACCAATTAAACTAGTTAAAAAAGTATCTTGTATATCCTTAATAGAAAACAAAAAGAAAAAAACAAATACTTCCAATGCAAGTATTACTGCCACTATTTTTCTATTAAGTTTTGATTTCATTTTTCCAATTAACCATTAAACATTAATAATTAATCATTATAAAACATTCTCATAAACTACTTTGCCATTTACTATTGTGGCTATTACTTTGGTGTTAACTATTGAGCTTTGTTTTTTGTCTTTGAAGTCGTTGTCTATGATTGTTAGGTCGGCATCTTTGCCAACTTCTATTGAGCCTCTTTTGTGAGATATGTTTGAAGCTTTGTGTGCATTGATTGTATAGGCATCAAGAGCATCATCAAGTGAAATTCGTTCTTCCGAAAACCAAGAGTTCTCTTCATCAAATGGAATACGATTGATAAAACCATCTATTCCAAGGAAAGGATTTTGTGATTCGATTGGGAAATCAGAGCCACCAGCAATAACTGCATTTTGTTGAACCAAACTCTTCCAAGGGTAAGCATAGTTTGCTCTAATACCAATTCTATTAATCATCATTTTAGCATCTGAAAGAAAGTGAATTGGTTGCACAGCTGCGAATACACTATATTTGGCAAATTTTTCAACATCATTTGGGTGAACAATTTGAGCATGTTCTATTCTGAGTAAAGCATTTTCAGGAGTAAATCCTTCTTCTCTTAGTTTTTGATATGAGTTCAAAACAAGTCTATTTGCAGCATCGCCAATTGCATGAGTAGCTATTTGGAAACCTTTTTTGAGTGCAACTCTTATTTTCTTTTTAAGCTCAATTGATTTTAAAAATAAAATACCAGTTAATTTTGAATCAGTATATGGTTCGAGCATAGCAGCACCACGAGAGCCAATTGCACCATCGGCGTAAAATTTTATTCCAGCAACTCTTAGCATTTCAGTTTCAAGTGGTTTCACATTTGCTTTAATATATTCATCAGTTTGCCCAGTAATATAACTTGTTACTCTAATTGGCAATTGATTGTTTTTATTCAAATCCAAAAAAGCATCAAGAATATTAGGCAGTACATCCATATCGTGAATTTCGGTTAGCCCAAATTCAGCACAGTGATTTAATGCTTCTATTATAAATCTTTTCTTTACATCAAATTTGTAATCTGGAATAAAATGTCTAACTAATTGCATTGCATTATCAATTAGAATACCTGTAGGCTTACCACTTTTGAATCTTTTTATTTCACCACCACGTGGGTCGCCAGTGAGTTCGTTCAATCCAGCAATTTCCATTGCAGTAGAATTAACCCAAGCAGCATGTCCATCTACTCTAACCAAAAAAACAGGAATATTTGGAAATGCTTCATCTAATAATTTGTGATTTGGATATTTTTTGGAATGCCATAGCTCTTGGTTCCATCCACGTCCAACAATCCAATCCCCTCGATATTTATCAAAGTTTACAGCCCTTTCTACGCAAGATTGGGCACTTGTCAAACCATCAAGATTCAATCCATTAAGTTTTATTCCTAATCCGAAAATATGAGCATGGCTATCAACCAATCCTGGCAATACATAAGCATTGGTATATGTTTTAGAAACTCCATCAATTATTAATTCCAAATCTCCATCAGTTTCATTTACTGAAGTGATTTTACCTTTTTCTATTCCGATTTTTAATTTTAGCGGTCTTGGCATTTTATTTTTATAATTTAATACAACAATTTTTAGGACAAACTAAGGCACATTGAGGTTCTTTGTGGTAGCCTTCACATTCAACACATTGAGTAGGGTTTATCTCAAAATAATCGTCACCCAAATAAATTGCATTTACTGGACATTCTCTTTCGCACCTTGCACAATTGATACAATCTGTAGTAATAGTAAGTTCCATTTATCCTTTTAACTTTTTTTTCCAAACATCAATAATTTGATTTATCTCAGCAAGTTTTGATGATTGGTTCTTCTTAATAAAATCTAAAAATGAGAATATTATTTTCAAATTGTAAAAGTAACCCAATTCAAAAATAACATAAAAATATGTTTCAATATTAGACAAATGTTTATTAGCAAATAAAATTTTAGTAGTATATAGCAATTTGATACTTTCTAAATTTACACTTTGTTTCCTACTAAAGCCTCTATAATGTATTACTTCAGAATATGTATTCAATTGTATTTTCCATTTATTTTTTTTTAGTTTGTAGCAAAAATCTATTTCTTCAGTAAAGAAAAAGTAATCCTCATCAAAACCATTTTCTTCATCAAAAGCAGTTTTATTTACTAAGAGAACTGCACCATCACAATAAGGAACTTGTTTAATTTTATTTTTAGTTAAACCAATTTTGTAAAGATATGGTTTGATAATTCTATTTAAAGTTGTAATAAAAAACAAATCTTTTAAACCAAATAATATACCAGGATAATTCCCATGTGATCTTTGCCATTTACCGTCAGGAAAAATTTGTTGAGGAGAAACAACTCCAGTTTTTTTATCTAAATGTTTTAAAAGTATCTCAATAGTATTTTCTAAAAATATAACATCAGTATTAGATATTACAAAAAAATCAGATTTACAATCTTTTGCACCTATATTAACAGCTTTTGCATACCCAAAATTGTCATTGTTTTGAATAATAGTAACCAATGGAAAACTTTTTTCAATTAGTTCAATTGTATTGTCATTTGAATTGTTATCAACAAGAATAATATTAAATGCTACTACCTTAGTAGTATCATATATTGATTTAATACAGTTATAAGTTAGCTCTGCAGTATTAAATGAAATCAAAACAAAGTCAATATTTTTTGGTATTTCAAACAAATTTTGTATTTATTTAGTCAGTATAATCTAAAAAAGGTATAGTTTTTGTTAAATAATTTTTACAATTAACAAATATAACTTTTACTTTGGAATAAAAATCTTTAAATTTGTAATTGCATAAATTTCAATTTAACAAATAAATATTGATAAAACGCGGAGGACTTTTAATTGAATAAGAATTTAGGAAAATTTGCATTAGTTGGTTTACCAATTATTGTGTCCCTGATTCTTCTTTGGCCAACTTATAAAGCTATGGACTTAGAGAACAAGGAAGAAAATGCTTTTGCAACAGCTAAGCTAAAACATAATAGAGCAGACTCTTTATCTGTAATAAACAAATTCAAAGAACAATACGGCGATGCTTTGAAATCAGCTAAGGATAACAAACTTAAATTAGGTTTGGATCTTCGAGGTGGTATGTATGTTACTTTGGAAGTAGATGTAGTACAATTACTTAAAGAAAGTGCTCAAAAAGAAGCAATAGATGGAATTTTTGAAGAAGTAATTGATAGTAGCGATGATGCTTTTAAAATATTTCAAAATAATTTTAATCTTATTGCAAGAGCCAAAGGTAAAACTTTGATTTCATATTATGATTTAGGTAATTCTAAAGAAGTAAGTGAAGCTAAGATAATTGAAGGCTTACAAAAAAATATAAATGAAGCTATTGAACAAGCTCAACAGGTTATCCGTCAACGTATTGATAAATTTGGTGTTTCTGAACCAAATATTCAATTGCAAGGTAATCGTAGAATTATGCTTGAACTTCCAGGAGTAAAAGATCAAGAGCAAATGAGAAATCTTTTGCAAACTACAGCTCGTTTGGAATTTAAATTAGTTAGAAACAACCAAAATCTTGCAAGATCATTTAAGAAAATAGATGAACTGCTTAAAGCACAAGCAATGAGAAAAGCTGGTATAATGCCTGACTTAACTGAAGCTATGATGCCTGATACTCTAACAAAAGATAGTGGAGCAGTTAAAAAAGATCCTAAGAACCCATACGCTGGTTTGACAAAAGAACAAACTCAAAAACAATATAAGATTGACCATTCATTTACATCATTATTTGTAACAATGTATGTTTATGGACCTGAAGATGGTAGAAAAACTCAAATGGTTGATTATACTATGGATTCTCCAGAAGGTGATTATATCTTTAGAATTGAAAAAGATTCTATGGATAAATTTAATGAAATTTTGGAACGTTCAGATGTAAAAGGATTGTTACCTTTTGATATGGAAGTTGCTATTTCAGCCAAATCTGAGGGTGGAAATAATGTTAAACAAAAGAACAAAATAGAAATATTTGATATTTATGGCTTAAAGAAAGAATCTGAGTTAGTTGGTGATGTAATTACAGATGCCAATAAAAACATTGATCCTACTACAAATGCATGGATAGTTAATATGAGTATGAACACTGATGGAGCTGAAAAATGGGCTCGTATCACTGGTGCTAACTTGAAAAAACGTATTGCAATTGTATTAGATGGAAGAGTTTATTCTGCTCCAACTGTACAAAGTAAAATTACTGGTGGTAGCTCTCAAATCTCAGGTATGGCAAATAGTGAAGAAGCACACTTGCTTGAAATCGTTTTGAAAGCTGGAGCTTTGAAAGCGCCTGTGAAAATTATTGAAGAAAGAGTAATTGGTGCATCATTAGGTGAAGATTCAATTACATCTGGTGTGAATGCTTCAATGTTAGCTTTTCTTTTGGTAGTTATATTTATGCTTATGTATTATAATAAAGGTGGTATAATT
>JAPLFM010000156.1:25341-29294 GCA_026390675.1 Candidatus Kapaibacterium sp.
ATCTGTGCTAACAGTATTAAAAGGTACATTATCATTACCAGGTATTGCAGGTATAATTTTAACTATAGGTATGGCAGTAGATACAAATATCCTAGTATTTGAAAGAATTAGAGAAGAATTGCATTCTGGTAAAACATTAAGAGCTTCGATTGATGTTGGTTTTAGTAAAGCATTACATGCAATTATTGATTCAAACGTAAACTCTTTTATGACTGGTTTGATACTTTACTTTATGGGCAGTGGTTTTATCACGGGATTTGCGTTGACTTTGATGATAGGTATCTTGACTACATTATTTACTGCAATTGTTGTTTCAAGAGCAATGATTGAAATAAGTATTAGTTCAGCTGGTACTACTTACTTTAATTTTGGACAACCAAGTTCTGTTAAATAATTTTGGAAATGAGGAAATAATAAAATGCAATTTTTTAAAGAAACAAAAATAAACTTCGTTGGACATAGATTACAGTTTTTCTATATCTCATCTATAATGAACGTTGTTGGTTTATTAGCAATTATTACTGGTTTTATGGGTTTGCACTTTTTAGAACCAGATTATGGAATTGATTTCACAGGTGGAACTGAAATTGCTGTAGCTTTTAAAATGCCAGTTTCAACCGAAACCTTACGTAAATTGATGGAAGATGAATTAAAAGGTAAAACATCTGAACCTGAAATTAAATCATTTGGAAGTGCTAATCAATACTTGATTCGTATTACAGATGGCAATGAAGGACCGAAGATTGTTAAAGAAGCATTAGTAAAGAAATATACTTCTAGTCAGTTTGAAATATTAAAAGTAGATAAAATAGGTCCAAAGATTGGTAATGAAATGAGAACAAATGCCTTGTTTGCAATATTTTTAGCAATAGGGGCTATGTTACTTTATACAACATTTAGATTTGAATTTACTTTTGGCTTGGGTGCAATTATAGCAATTTTTCATGATGTAATTGTAACAATTACAATTATATTAATTGTAAACAAGTTAAGAATTATCAATTTAGAAGTTAATCAAGGTATGCTTGCAGCTTTACTTACTGTAATTGGTTTTTCTGTTCACGATACTGTAATTGTATTTGATAGAATTAGAGAAAATCGTGAGAAATTCAAAGCAATGCCATTTATTAATTTGATTAATTTATCAATTAATGAAACATTAAGCAGAACAATTAATACAGTATTAACAGTGGTTTTAGTACTATTAACAATTGTAGTATTTGGTGGTCCAGTATTGCAAGGTTTTGCATTTACAATGCTGATAGGTATCTTAGTTGGTACTTATTCGTCAATATTTATTGCTTCATCATTTGTAATTTGGTACACTGATAAAAAAGGTTTGCTTCCTGCTACTACTGGTAAGTAATAATTCGGAGCTTAGAATTTAAATGAATGAAAGTCAAAAATATACTTTTAGTTACATAGATGATTCAAATACTAAAGCAATTATTTCATTAAAACAAAATGTTTTAGGTGGCAATGATGCTTTGGAATTTGGAAATACTATTGCAGAAATAATTGGTACAAATCCTGAAAGTATTACAATTGATTTGTCATTGGTGGATTCTATGAATAGTTCAGGACTTGGTATGCTGATTGGTGCTTTAACTATGACTAAAAAAGCTAATATTAGTTTGGAGCTTAAATCTGTACCTTCAAAAGTAATGGGCTTATTAGAACTTACTCATTTAAATACAGTTTTTACTATTAGTAATTAAGAATTTGCTGTGATTTTATTTTTTTTGCTCCGGACATTTTGTTCGGAGCATTATTTTTTTGAAAACAAATAAGTTAAAGGTCAATTATGAGCGTAACATTAATAGTTGGAGCTCAATGGGGTGATGAAGGTAAAGGCAAGATTGTAGATTTGCTTAGTAATGATGCAGAAATAGTTGCACGTTACCAAGGCGGAGCTAATGCAGGTCATACTATTGTAATCAGTGGTAAACAATATATTTTGCATTTGATTCCATCAGGTATATTAAATGCTGGAGTAAAATGTGTAATTGGTAATGGAGTAGTGATTGACCCAGCTGCTTTGATGAATGAAATTCAAATGCTTAAAGATCATGGAATAGACGTTACCGATAGATTGTTTATTAGTCACAGAGCTCATTTAATTATGCCTTACCATAAAAAGCTTGATGAAGCTCGAGAAAATGCTGGGAATGCTATTGGCACTACTGGCAGAGGGATTGGACCAAGCTATATTGACAAATCAAAAAGAACTGGTATTAGAATAGTAGATTTGCTTGATAGAAAATCTTTTGAAGAAAAACTACGTGCAAATATAAAAGAACACAATGAACTTTTGACTAAAATTTATGGTCATAGTGAATTAGATGTAGAAGAAATTGTTGAAACTTACTTAGCTTTTGATAAAGCAATAGACCCTTATGTTACAGATACTACTTTACTTTTAAATCAAGCTATTCAAGAAGGTAAAAATGTAATAGTTGAGGGTGCTCAAGGAGCTATGCTCGACTTGGATCACGGTACTTATCCATTTGTTACAAGTTCCAATCCTACTTCAGGTGGTGCATGTACTGGACTTGGCATTCCACCAACAGCAATCAATGATGTGATTGGTATTGTAAAAGCTTATGCTACTAGAGTAGGTAATGGACCTTTCCCAACTGAGCTTGATGATGATATGGGCGAATACTTACGTGCAACTGGACACGAATTTGGTGCAACTACTGGTAGAAAACGTAGATGTGGTTGGCTTGATTTATTTGCATTAAAATATTCAGTAATGGTAAATGGTATCAATAAAATTGCACTTACAAAACTTGATGTTCTTGATGGATTAAAAGAAATAAAAGTTTGTGTTGGGTACAAAGAAAATGGTAGGAACTTGAAATCTCTTCCTGCAGATTGTAAAGTATTGGATAATGTTGAATTAGAATACGTTACACTCAAAGGCTGGAATACTTCACTTGCTGGCATTAGAGAATTTGACAAGTTACCTCAAGAAGTTAAAGATTATATTACTTATATTGAAAATTATGTTGGAGCAAAAGTAACTATTGCTTCAATTAGTCCTGATAGAGCTGATACTATCATCAGATAGTTAGCCATCTAAAATCCAATTTTATAAAACTATGAAACTTGAAAGCTTAAGAGAAATATTGACTGAAAAAGCTCAATCTCTTGGCTTTCAAGAAATTGGTTTTGCTCCATATACTCTATTAAACCAAGAAATTGAAAAATATAAAGATTGGCTTGCAAATGGCTATAATTCTGATATGGTTTGGATGGAACGAAATCTTGATAAAAGAGAAGATATTCGATTAATCCTCCCAGAAGTGAAAACTGTAATAGTACTAGCTTATACATATAAAACACCTTTTGAACCTGAAGAAGTGCCAAACACAGGCAAAATTGCGCGTTATGCTTGGGGTATGGATTATCACGAATTTATCCCACCTAAATTAAGAGAAATAGAAAGATTACTAAAATCAAACTATCCTGAATCTGAATCAAAAAGCTATGTAGATACTGGTGCAGTATTAGAAAGGCAATGGGCTATAAAAGCTGGACTTGGCTGGCAAGGTAAGAATAGCTTAATACTCAATCGCAAACTCGGATCTTACTTTTTTCTTTCTGTTATTTTTACAACAATAGATTTTGAATCAAAACCCAATGAAATAAAAGATTATTGTGGCAAATGTACTAAATGTATTGATGCTTGCCCAACTGGAGCTATAACTTCACCCAAAATAGTAGATGCTCGAAAGTGCATTTCTTATTGGACAATAGAAGCAAAAGCAGATAAGGAAATCCCTGAAAATATAAAATCTAATCTAAAAGGTTGGGTATATGGTTGTGATATATGCCAAGAAGTATGCCCATGGAATAATCATAGAGTAAAACCAAGCCTTGATGAGTTACTCTTCCCACGCAACAATGAAACTAATATCAATTTAGAAAACATCAAAAATATGACTCAA
>JAPLFM010000173.1:0-15191 GCA_026390675.1 Candidatus Kapaibacterium sp.
TTTAAATATATTGAGCTTTTTTATAATAGAGAAAGAATTCATTCAAGTTTGAATTATCTAACGCCAATGCAATACGAAACTATGTACTATAATTACAATTAATCTCTTTTCTAAGAGTACACTGAATTAGGGGAAGATCATTCTAAAATCACTTTAAAAGGTGTATTAGTTGGAGATATAAAAGATATCGTTGAAATTGAAAATAAAACTGGAACAATTGATATTAATGAAAATAATAAAACTTTTAGCTTAAATAATGCTCAAGAAATAGGTAAAAAAGCTGTAGAAGGATTTAGTAGTGGTGGAAAATTTGTAGAAAGTGCTGAAAAAGAACTCTTGAAATACAAAACGAAACAAGTAGCAACTATTTCTGGAGACCCAAGTGTTTTGGTAATGAATAAGTCTGAACTACAAACATTTGTCAATGGTAAATTGTATGGATATAAATATTCGTCTGAATTAAGAAGTTTAGATAATGAAACAGAAAAGCAAAAAACTGGTCTTGAAAAGCTTTTTCAAGGAATTGCAGATGAGAGTTGGATAAGAAAAGGCTTAAGTGCAGTTCCTTTTATAGGAGCAGCATTTTCTTTATATGAATATTTTACTGCGGGTGGTACAAGTGGTACAAAACCTTTGGATGTCAAAATTCAGCCAATGTCAATTCATGCAAATATTACTTTTGAAGGAGATATAGTAAAAGAAGGTCAAATTGATAATTGGATATTTGACACACCCGGTTCAAACCATTCAGGACTAAATACAGGAGAAGAAAATGCACCTATTTATGATCAGGTTTTGGGTACATTTAATATTTTAAGGAGCCCCACTGTGAGATGGTTACAAGAAACAAATGATATACTTTCAGGTACTATTAACCCAGTAATAGACCAACAATATATTCAATTAGAAGGTTATTGGGACTTTCAAAACATAACGAAATTAAAACTAAAAGAAAATATTGAATATGTAATTAATCCAGCTGCCCAATTAAAAACAAATGCCGAAGATATAGATCTGATAGCTTCAATCGAAATAGAGTTTGAAAATTACGATATTAATGTAAATTATGTTGATGCTACATTATCCGATTATAAAGGACATGGATCAAACGTTACAATAAGTAATTTAAAAAGAACTGATATTAATTCAAAAGAAAATGAAGGCAGCTCCGTTTTAATTAAAAAGAACCCCACAACTTTTTATTCAAGAGATATTCCAATTCAATGCCTAAATGATTTAACATTAAAAGTAACAAGTCATTCTTATGGACATTCGATAATTGATTTTCAAGAATACTTAGAATTTCAAAATGCTTCTGAAATAATAAATGCATTTAATGGTTTCAAACCTACAGCCAATCCTCCAATAATTAAAAACATTTGGATTAATTTAATAGCTAGTATGAAAAGAAATGATATTGATTTATATCCCAAAGCGAGTAATGCATTATTTAAAGGTAAATATAAAGTAAACCTTGAAGCATACACAGGTACAACTCCAAATATAGATTTTGCATCTTCTGTTTGGGAGTCTTATCCTGAAAGTATTACACTTGAAAATACAACTATAAATTCAGATTTATTTGCATGGGGAGATATTACAATTGGAGATAACGTTTCCGTTGGTACTGGTGGACCTTATAAAGTAACTTCTGGTGGTAAAATTATAATTAATAGTTCAGCATCGAATAAAGTATTAACACCAAATTTAATATTACAAAATGGAGTTGATAAAGTTTGTACAAACAATATGTACTTACCTGTATCTCAAACTGAAATTTCAAGGTTTTGTAGTTCGTCTGTCGCAAGTGATTACAAAAAAGGTCAAAGAATACCGCCACCACCTTATTCTGAAATTGAAAACACTAATAAAAACTCCCAAAATGCCAAAACAGGTTTAGAAATCAAAACAGAACTTTATGATTGCAAGCCAAACCCAGCAAACTCGTCAACTTCTATTCTTTATTACGCACCAAAAGGCTCTGAAATAAATTTTGATATTTCAAATATTTTTGGTGAAGTTGTAATAATATTAGAAAATACTATTGAGTCCTTTACAGGCGAACATTCAAAAGTAATTGATACAAGTAAGTTCCCATCAGGCACTTATTTCGTTACTATGCGTTCAGCTGAAAAAATAGAAACTAAAAAGTTGATTATTATCAAGTAATAAGTCTCAATCTTCTTTCTTCCAAGCCACCTAATTCCTAAACAGTTTTAGGTGGCTTTTTGTTTGCATGTGCAAAAATACCTCTATTTTTAATTTTAGAAATCAATTTTTTATTAAGTAAACAAATTTGTGTAATTTTGAAGTCTTATTAATTACAATATACTTAAAGAAATAAATGGCATCTTATCCTTTTAAAGAACTTGAACCAAAATGGCAGAAATTTTGGGAAGAAAATAATGTTTATTCAATCGAAGATGATTACGACAAACCTAAATACTATATCTTAGATATGTTCCCATATCCTAGTGGTGCAGGGCTTCATATTGGTCATCCGGAAGGTTACACCGCTACTGATATTGTAGCAAGATATAAAAAAATGAAAGGCTTTAATGTCCTACATCCTATAGGGTTTGATTCTTTTGGTTTGCCAACCGAACGCTATTCTATGACTACTGGTATTCCACCACAAAAAGCAACAGACGACAATGTTGCAAATTTCACTCGACAATTGAAATTCATTGGATTCAATTACGATTGGTCTAAAGCTATAAGAACTTCTGATTCTACTTACTACAAGTGGACTCAATGGATGTTTCTAATGATTTATAACTCTTGGTATGATCACGATTTGAAAAAAGCGAAGCATATCAATGAATTACAAATTCCAAGTGAACTCAAATCAAAAACTGAAATAGATGAATATATTGATTCAAAAAGAATGGCCTTCGTTGCAGAAATGCCTGTAAATTGGTGTGATGCACTAGGCACTGTGCTTGCCAATGAAGAAGTGGACGAATGGAAAGACAAAGGCTATACAGTAGAACGCCGCCCAATGAGACAATGGATGCTTAAAATCACTGAATATGCTGATAGACTTTTGGAAGATTTGGACTTAGTGGACTGGCCCCAATCTACAATGGATATGCAAAAACATTGGATAGGTAAAAGCGAAGGTGCTGAAATTTATTTTGGGATTGAAAATTCAGATAAAAAGATAAAAGTATATACCACAAGACCTGATACTATTTTTGGTGCTACTTATCTTGTGCTTGCTCCCGAACATCCACTTGTTAGTGAAATTGCTACTTTATCCCAAGTTGATAAATTAGTAAAGTATATCAAAGAAACAACTCTCAAAAGTGATATGGAACGTGGAGAAATGAGTAAGTCTAAAACTGGTGTATTTACTGGAGCTTATGCCATTAATCCAGCTAATTCTGCTAAAATTCCTATTCTTATTGCTGATTATGTTTTAGGCAGTTATGGAACTGGTGCTATTATGGCAGTACCGGGACATGACGAAAGAGATCACGAATTTGCGAAACTATTAGATATGAAAATTGTGCAAGTAGTTGCACCAAAAGATGGAAGTGAGTGGGATGTACAAAAATCAGCATATACTGAATATGGTATTTCTGTTAATTCCGAATCTTGTGATTTTGCAATTGAAGGAATGAAATCAGAAGATGCTAAAAAAGCAACAATTGAATGGTTAGAAAAAACTGGTTTAGGTAATAGAAAAATTCAATTTAGATTGCGTGAATGGCTATTTTCAAGACAAAGATATTGGGGTGAACCAATTCCAATTATTTTCTTTCCTGATGGAACCAAAAGATCTATGGATATAGATGAATTGCCGTTGGCATTGCCTCATGTAGATAATTACAAACAAGCAGAAGGAGGCGAATCACCTTTAGCCAATGTACCTGAATGGGTAAATTATTTAGACCAAAAAACTGGTAAAACTGGTAAAATTGAAACTAATACTATGCCTCAATGGGCAGGCTCTTGCTGGTATTATTTGAGATATATAGATCCTTTTAATAATGATGTTTTTTGCGACAGCCAAAAAGAAAAATATTGGATGGGTGATAAAGGTGTAGATTTATACGTGGGTGGTACTGAACACGCAGTTCTCCACTTGCTTTATGCTCGCTTTTGGCACAAAGTGCTTTATGATTTTGGATATGTAAATTCCAAAGAACCATTCCATAAATTATTCCATCAAGGATTGATTATGGGAGAAGATGGTCGTAAGATGTCAAAATCTTTGGGGAATGTCGTTAACCCTGATGATGTAGTTAATGAATTTGGTGCTGATTCACTTCGCTTATTTGAAATGTTTTTAGGTCCGCTTGAATCTTCAAAACCTTGGTCAACAAACGGAATTGAAGGAGTAAATAGATTTTTGAGCAGAGTATGGAGATTGATTGCAGATGAAGAAGGCAAATTGCTTGATGCTGTGCAAGAGATTGAATTGAACAAAGATATGGAATATGTTCTACACTCTACAATTAAAAAAGTGAGTGAAGATATAGAAAACCTTAGTTTCAATACTGCAATTTCTCAAATGATGATTTTTGTAAATGAATTTACTAAGTATGATGTTCGTCCAATTTCTGCAATGAAAGAGTTTTTGAAATGCCTTGCTCCTTTTGCTCCTCACATCTCTGAAGAGCTTTGGGAAATACTTGGAGAAAAAGAAACAATAGTAAGAGCTGATTTCCCAATTTATGATGAAGCTAAGACTATCAAACAAGAAATTGAATTTGTAGTGCAAGTAGCAAGTAAAATTAGAGCAAGATTGAATTTACCACTTGATGTAAGCCAAGAAGATGCTGAAAAATTAGCAAGAGAAAACGAAACAATTGTCAAATATCTCGAAGGACAAACAGTCAAAAAAGTTATTTTTGTTAAGAATAAATTAATTAATTTTATAGTGTAGGATGAAAATTATGTAATGTAGGGGTAGAGCTTGCTCTACCCAACAATGCAAAAAACGATTTCAACAAAAAAAATAAAGAAAAATACAAGGGCTGAGCAAGCTCAGCCCCTACGATTTAATTAAAATATGGAATATAATCCTGAAATACATAAAAGAAGTACAATTCGATTAAAAGAGTACGATTATTCTCAAGCTGGGTTTTACTTTATCACAATTTGTACAAAAGATAGAGAAAATATATTTGGAGCAATTGAAAATAACGAAATGTTATTAAATGAATTTGGAATTGTTATTAATCAAATAATTAATGAATTATCAAATCGGTTTAAAAATATAATTATTGATAAATATGTAATAATGCCAAATCATGTGCATTTAATTATCCAAATTTCAAAAGAGGACAATACAAATGTAGGGGCAATTCATGAATTGCCCCTACAAGAATATAAATTGCAACGAAGAAAAATGTTAATTCCAAAAATAGTTGGTTATTTAAAGATGAATTAATCTAAACAAATTAACATATTGAAAGACACAATTGGTGGAAATGTTTGGCAAAGAAATTATTATGAACATATATTGAGAAATGAAAATGAATTATTTGGAACAAAGAAATACATTGAGCAAAATCCTTTGAAATGGTCATTTGATGAAAATTATGCAATGTAGGGGCAATTCATGAATTGCCCCTACGAATTAAATATTTAGTAATAAAAATTAAGGTCAACTTTTTTATCAGAAATAATTTATATTCTTGTAACATTTTCTTGATTTTTCTGTTATTATAATATTACATTTGGTGTAAAATGAAAATGAAAATAAAATATATAATTATATTGCTACTAAGTGTAGCAATTTCAAGCTTTGCAAGTGATAGCTTAAAAATAAATGCTACCCTTTATCGCCTGAATACATCAACCAACTTAGACAAAATAATATCGATTAATAAAGAAACTGGAGAAATTTATGAATCTAAAGGTAGTTCAATAAAGAAAAATTTCCTAACAGATGTTAAAGAAGATGAAAATCTAACTTTTTATGCAAATATCCAAAAAGTAAATGATAAAGATTTTATTATTCGCTTTCCAAATTCTAGAAACAATGTAAATGTTAAGATTTATGATTACAAAGGTAGTTTAGTTCTTGAAAAAGAAGCTTATTCTGATTTGAATTTCAAGCTTTCTCAAGATGGTATTTACTTTATAGTAGCAAATGATGGCAAAGAAATAATCAAAAAAAGTATTAATACTTTTGCTATGGAAATTTCTACTATTTCAAATGCCTATCCAATTCTAAAACCAAACACAATATATACTTTTATTGGAATTAAGAATGGTTTTCGACCTGACACACTCACAGATATAGATATTGCCAATACCGATACTTTAAACTTTATGGTAAAAGATACTTTTAAATATAATTTTAGAAGTGGTACGATTACAATTAGTAACCTAAAAGTTAAGTTTAAAATAAAGTCTTCCTCCATTGGAGATGTCACTGGTGAGAAAATTACTTACGACACTACAATTATGAATATTAATTATAAAATAGATTTATTCAATAAAGATTATCTTTCGGACCTAAGTTCATATTTTAATTGTCCAAAATGTAACTTTAATGAATATACCGAGGATATTATATCTTTATGTCAATCAAATTGTAATGGTGATCATGATAATTTTAAAAGCAATAGATTAAATGCATCAATGTTTGTTAATAAAGATACTATTCAAGTTATTAGATTAGCAATGGATTCTAATGTCTATAGTGGAGTAGATTATGGTTCACGACATTATACAAATAATACAATGTCTTATAACTGTACTCTTTCTAATTTAAATATTAATTTAAGTGATAATATTAAAAGTTATAGTTTAATTATATCACCTGATCAAATTAGTTCTAGAATAATAAATACACGTGAAACTGAATCATGCAGTAATTGCTATTATCGTGTGTATGTAGATAGCAATGAAATAATATATGATGCTAAAAACCCAATTACATTAACTCTAATTCTCAATCCTTAAATTTCTGTTATTATAATATTACATTAGGTGAAAAATGAAAAAAATAATATTATTAACTGTTTTATTTGTTTTATTAGCTTCTTGTAAGGGCATAGATAATACCAGATGATATGCTTGGTGCCTATACTCAAATGAAATTTTCAAGTGTTCCACTATCTAATGATAAATACTTATTAGCAAAATCTCTATTAGATAGTTTGCCCCAATATTTAACAAACAACCCAAATATAACAATAGGTTGCCCAGATTGCACAGATCAAGGAAAGATTCTTATTGAAATCAAATCCAATGGGGTAATTACATATTGGAATATAGATACTAATACAAAAGACTATCCCAAAGAGATTGAATCTTACATTACCAAATTAAAGAAAATAGTTGAAGAACTTAATTAATTTAGTTTTTAAAAATCTACAATACAAAATGCAAATATTTGTTTATTATTATTCTAAAGATACAAAGAAAAATAATATATGAAAAAACAAGTATTCCAAGCTGAATTTATTTACGGAACTGATAAAGTTGACGCGTTTCCAAAACACAATTATGCAGAAATTGCATTTTCGGGCAGGTCAAATGTTGGAAAATCTTCTTTAATAAATTCTATAGTTTTAAGAAAAAATTTAGCCCACATTAGCTCTGCTCCCGGTAAAACCCAAGAAATTAATTTTTTCCTAATTGATGATAAATGGTGCTTAGTTGATATGCCAGGATTTGGTTATGCCTTTCGTGGCAAAGCATTTCAAGCCAAATGGTACAAATTAAATTATGAGTATTTGGAAAAAAGAGACAACCTAAAGTTTGTATGTGTGCTTATTGATTCCAGACACGACCCTCAACCAAAAGACTTAGAACTGATAGAATGGTTAGAAAACAGAGGTAAAAAGTATTTAATACTCCTTACAAAATGTGACAAATCTAGAGTAAAAGAAGTAGAAGAAAGAAAGAAACAAATTGATACTTTAGTTTCAGCTTGTAAATATTGTATAGAAGTTTTAGCATATTCATCTGTAACAGAGTTAGGACGAAGTGAGCTAATCGGAATAATTAAAAGAGAGCTAATTAATTAATTTTTATTATTTTTGTAAATATAAAATATTAATAAAGGTATTTAGATGAATAATTATATGGGTAAAATTGGCGATACAGTTACAGAGTCAATGACTGTAAAGTCTGATTTATTAGAGCTGTGTGGGATTGATATTGAAGAAATTGGACTAAAATTAGCAGAAATTTGCATGAATGGTGGCAAAATACTTTTTTGTGGTAATGGTGGTAGTGCTGCAGATGCTCAACATTTAGCTGCGGAATTAGTAGTCAGACTTCGTTCTAAAATTAATAGACCTGCTATAGGTGGACTGGCTCTAACTGTTGACCCCTCTATTATGACTGCCGGTGGCAATGATATTGGATTTGAAAATGTCTTTGCTCGTGGGGTAGAAGCTTATGGTAAGAAAGGCGATGCCTTAATTGGAATTTCAACAAGTGGCGAATCAGAGAATGTTTTCAAAGCTTTGTTAAAAGCTAATGATATGGGATTAACCACAATTGGCTTGCTTGGATGTAGTGGTGGTAAAATCAAAGATGCTTGCAATTATTCAATTGTAGTTCCATCAAACAACACACCAAGAATACAAGAATCTCATATTATGATTGGGCATATTTGGTGTGAAATAATAGAAGAAGAAATGTTCCCAGAATTATTTATTGAAAATTGATTTGGAAAAAGAATTAGCAATAGTGCTTTTGAGTGGTGGTATGGATTCTGCTGTATGCGCTTCTTGGGCTAAGAGTCAAGATTTAAACCTCGCAGCTTTACATATTAACTATGGTCAACGTACTGAATCAAAAGAACTACAATCATTCCACGAAATTTGTAAATTCTTCGATATAGAAATAAAATTAATAGTTGATATCTCTTATCTTACAGCTATTGGAGGATCAAGTTTGACTGATATGAAAATTGAGGTTTCTAAAGCAAAACTTGATTCAAATGAAATCCCAACTAGTTACGTACCATTTCGCAATGCTAATATACTTGCAATTGCTACTTCTTGGGCAGAAGTAATAAAGGCTAGAAAGTTAATAATAGGTGCTGTTGAAGAAGATGGCAGTGGCTATCCTGATACTCGTAGAGAATTTTTCGATTCCTTTGAAAAAGTTATATCATCAGGTACAATTGATACTAATATCCAAATTTTAACTCCGCTAATTAATCTAAGTAAAAGAGAAATAGTTGAATTAGGCAATTTGCTAAATGTTCCCTTCGAATTAACTTGGAGCTGTTACACAAGTTCTGACAAAGCCTGTGGGGAATGTGACTCTTGTGCTTTAAGATTAAGAGGCTTCCAACAAGCAAATATAAATGACCCTTTGAAGTATAAAATACGTTTAGACTATCAATAACTATAATTAATAATCATCTCCACCACCACCATTACTATCTTGTGGTTTACGTTTTTCTTTAGTTTTAGTTAAGTCGTTTATTTTGTATGAAATCCCTAAGCTAATAAGTCTGTAATCTCTATAAAAGCTAGCAGTTCCTTCAAATCCAGGACCTTTAGATTGTCCACCAAACCTCATTGTATTAAATAAATCAGTCCATCTCAAAGAAACAGAAAGCTTTTTATCTAAAAATTCTTTTCTAAATCCTAAGTCAGACATATAAAAAGCATTTCTTGAACCTTGAGCTGATACTGTTGGTGAGGAATAATTTAACATCAATTGTACATTAATATCTTCCCAAATAGTAGCAGTTGACATTAGTTTTGCAGACCAACCAAAAGCATCATTTTTATATATTACATTATTGTACGAGCCTTCAGCTTTTTGTTGATAAACAGAAACATCTAAATTGTTTCTCCAAGCTTTAACTGGTTCATAACTAACATTAAATTGTGTACCATAAGATTGCCCAGTTGCCATATTTACTGGTTTCATAAAGATAATATTACTTCCAAAAGTAGTATCTCTTTCCATAAATCTATTATTTATCACATCGCTTGTTTTTCTAAAGAAAACATCCGCATTTAAAGTAAGATTATCCATAGTTTTTAGATACCCAAACTCAAATGAGTTTGTATATTCAGGAGTTAATTTAGTATTTCCAGTTCTCCAAGTAGTAGGATCTGATTTATCTATAAAAGGATTGAGTTCTGTCATTCTTGGACGATTTATTCTACCACTAAAAGTAAGTTGAAACTGTTCAAAATCACTAATTTTATAGCTTAAATTTACATTCGGGAAGAAGTCTAAATATGATTTGTCGTAATTATCATTAGAATTTGTAATTTCTGATACTGATGTATGTGTTTGTTCCATTCTTACACCAAGCATATAATCAATATCGAATAATTTACTAGTAAGTGTTGTATAAGCACCAAAAACACTTTCGTTATACTTAGCATGATTTGATGCTATATTATCTCTTACTAATGGTGCATTAACATCTAATGATCGGCTTGAATTTACATCGTAATTTGCTTCTACTTGTTTATTTGTTAATTTCAACCCACCTTCAATTTTAGTATCTGATGCAAGGGGTTTGACATAATCCATATTAGATATTATAGTTTTTGAAGTGATTTTAGTAATATTGTTTAACTTCAAAATTGGTACTGTATCATTTATAGTATTATTAATATTATAAGTAATATTTCTATTTAAAAAGTCATTTGTATAATCGTTTATTGAAAAATAATTATCCCAAGTTAACTCATGTCCTTTTGAAAACTGATTATAATAATTTGCCGAAAAATCCTGTGAAATAGATGGGTTTGTATTATCACTTTTAAAAATGTATAAGTTAGTTAAGTCTTTTAAAGGATTAGATAATTCATTGCGAGTAAATTCACTTTCATCCTCATCAAATTTTCTTGTCGAACCTGCAATAGTAAGAGTATGAACTTTACTAAAGCTAATTTCAGCACCTATTTTAGCACCATATCCACCACCTATTTTGTATCTTTCTCCATATTTTTTTAAATAGTTTGCAGAATCTAAATAATATGTGTTTTCATCTTTTTTTAAGAATGTAGTTCTTGAAATATCAATTTTTCTAAGATTATGAGAAACATTATAATCAAGATTAGTAAATAAATTAATAAAACCACTTCTATAATTTAAATTTGTTGAAGCATTGTAATTATCATAAGTTGATGCGTTCGTATTAATTAACCCATTCAATCCTTGTTTCAATTCTCTTTTAGTAATAATATTAATTACACCACTCATTCCTTCAGCATCATATTTCGAAGTAGGATTGGTAATTACTTCAATTTTATCAATTGCATTTGCAGGGATTTGAGCTAAAATAGTGCTTAAGTTACCCATAATACCTGCTGGTCTACCATCAATCAAAATCGTAACATTAGTACTCCCTCGCAGACTAATATTATTATCTACATCAACTTCAATTGCAGGAACATTCCTTAAAACATCCAAAGAGCTTCCTCCAGTACCAACTAAGTTTTTATCTACATTAAATACTTTTTTACCAGCACTGTATTCTATTGCTTGTCTCTCGGCAGTAACTACTACTTCATCTGTTACATTATCTCCAGTTCCTATTTCAATTTTACCAAACAACTTATCAATACTTTGTTTATTTAAACTGAAAGCTGAAGAATAATAAGGGGAAAATCCAACATAGGTAATTTTTAAAATATATTTTCCAAAGGGTACAGCAGATAAAGTAAAATTGCCTTTTTCGTCGCTTATGACTCCTCTAACTATTGAAGAATCTTTTTCTTTAAGCAAAATTACATTTGCTGAAATTACATTTTTACTGTTTGATTTCTCAACAATATGCCCTGATATTTTACCGCCTTTAATTTCTTGTGTTGGCTGTGAGATTAGTAATATTGAATTAGCTAGAAGGATTGTATAGAAAAGTATAAACAAGAATGATTTTATTGAACTAAACATTAAATGAATCTCTTTTTAGAATTTTGGTTTTGAATTATGGATTAAGACTAAGTTAATCATATAATATTATTAATTTTAATTAAATATATTGGTTTCTAATTATTAGAATAATATTTGAAAAAATTATCTCATTTGAGTTTAAATTCCAAATTACAATTATTTCCACATAATTTAAATTTATTATTGGAAACAATGTTAACAATATCAATTATATTATACTTAAATTCAAATTTACATTTCAATCAATTGAAGAAATTATGCAAAGACCAGACTGGGATCAATTATATATTACTATGAGCTATTTAGTAGGGATGCGTTCAAAAGATGGACATACTCATGTAGGTTCGGTTATTTGTGATGCAGATAATGTATTAGTATCAACAGGGTATAATTCTTTACCACGAAGCATTGAAGTAGATAAAGAAGAAACTCGGCTTTCGAGAGAAGGTGGGGAAAAGTATTTTTGGATAGAGCACGCCGAAAGAAATGCTATTTACAATGCTGCACGTAGAGGAACAACTCTTAAAGGTTGTAAGATTTATGTACCTTGGCTTCCTTGCACTGATTGTGCTAGAGGAATTATTCAAACTGGAATAGCAGAGGCAATTATACATCAGAATGGGCAGGATTTTTATGATAGAGATACAAATGGTAAATGGATAGAACAGCACAAACGTACAATCAAGATGTTTGAAGAATCTGGAGTTAAATTAAGGTTTGTAACTTGTAATATAGTTATGCCTGAAATTTATATGAATGGTATTTTACATGATGCAATTGAAATTCTAAATAAAGAATCGATAGTATAAGAAAATTAGCTAAATCTAATTTTAAAATGAAACTCTGTATTCGAAATTTGCAACATAACTTCTAGTTAAACCATCAGGTCTAGACTCTCTTGTTACAAAAGGCGAACCAAAACTAAAGATAATAGCATTTGTTGTGTTTAAATTGTAATTAAGCATAACATTTAAATTCAAAGTTAAACCTTTAGAGCCTATAATTTTTACTTCATTTCCCATTATATTTATGAAACTATCATCACTTAAATGATATATTGGTAATAAACTTGGTGATATTGTTAAAGATTCATTATATTCGATAGGGTATGAAACTCTAAACATCAAGTCACCATTCCTAAAGTATTTATTAGTTGATTGGTATTGAACAAACTCTAAAGAATCATTTATAAACTGATTCTTATTTTGAGTTAAGGGCTGTTGTAGAGCAAAAACAAAATTAAAATTATTGAAATTATAGTTCAATCCTAAAATCAAATCTAATGTTCCCAAACTAGATTGGTAATTCATCGGTAGAATTTTACCGTTTATCTGAGTATTGCCATTACTTAATGGGATTTTTGAACCAAAAACTAATGAAATGTTTTTTGAAAGTTTGTAATTAGTACTTAAATACAAATCTGAAATTCCTAAAGTATTTATATTGTTTCCATTTTGGGATGAAAATGTTAGCTTAGAATTGATGCTAAATGCCTCATTAATTTTTTTATTATATTCTAGATACCCACCAATTATAGAAATTGAATGATCTGCTTTGCCATTAGATAAGCCTAAACTCAAATAATTAGTTTTTTCAATTAAATTTGAATCTAAAAACATTGGTTTCATTCTGTTCAAGCTACAAACTCCTGCATCACTACAGCCCTGACTTAAAAGTGATATAACAGAAAATAATAGAAATGCTAAAAGTAAAATTAGTCTTATTATAAACATATACAATAGAATTTTTGAAATATATGAATTAACGCAAGTCTTTTCTAAATATTTGAATTAGTTTAGCAAAAATATTCTTGGCACTTTCATTGTATATCAATATAATAAAAGTATGATTTGGTTTAAAGTATTACAATATTAACCAATATTTACAACAAATAATTTACTTTTAATCAAGTGTAGAATATTATTCATTTCCTATGTTAAGAAAAGTTATATTAAATATTATTTTTTTGATTATTGTTGTTTTAATAAGCAATGATACTTTTGCATCTGGTCCTCCACCTGGCTATACAAGTTTATATAATTTGAGTTCAGCAAGTGATGGTGCTAATCCTTACGAATCTCCAATTCATGTAAGCGGTGTGCTTTATGGAACTACATTTAATGGTGGTACAAACGGAAGTGGTACTATCTACAAAGTAAATATTGATGGCTCAAGTTATACTGTGTTACGCCAAATGTCAAATAGTGATGGGGACCAAACTACTTCAAAACTATATTTAATTAATAACACACTTTATGGAGTTGCTAATTCAGGAGGTACAAATAATCAAGGTACTTTGTATAGCATTAATACTGATGGAACTAATTTTACAGTTCTTCACGATTTTGTAAATGCGACTGATGGAGAAGAACCTCGTGATGGCGTTACTTATGATGGCACTTATTTGTATGGAGTTTGTCTGTTTGGGGGTGCTAATAGTAATGGTACAATCTGGAAAATTTTACCAAATGGAACTGGATTTGCAAATATTTTTGATTTTGATGATGCAGTTTCTGGTAAATATCCAGCAAGCAGACCATACTTTTCCTCAGGGAAATTGTACGGAGCTGCAAGTGATGGTGGTCCAAGTTTGCGTGGTAATTTATACTCAATTAATACCGATGGTACTGGGTTTGCTGACATTTATGACTTTGTTGGAATACCTGACGGAGCGTATCCATATGGTGCATTAATTGAAATTGATAGCTATTTATGGGGAGTAACTTCTTCTGGTGGAAGTAATGGTGGTGGTGTAATATTTAAAATTGCTAAAGATGGAACTGGTTTTACAAATATTCATGATTTTAATTCTTTTGTTGGTGATGGGCAAACTCCATATTATTGCGAATTAGTAAATAATGGGGAATATATTTATGGAGCTACACATAATGGTGGTGCAAATGGTAGTGGAGCAATATTTACCCTACAAAAAGATGGATCGAATTATAGTATATTGTATGATTTGAATTTTCCAGATGGTGTCAACGCTGCCTCAGCTCCTATTTTAGTTGGTAATATACTATATGGAACTACCTATAATGGTGGAACTAATAGTGATGGAACTTTATACAGATATGTTTTAGCTTATGATTTAGCTACTGTTACAGTGAATGCAACTTCAAACATAACTTACTCCTCTGCCGCTTTATCCGGTGAAGTAACAGCAACAGGAAGTTTAACAGTTTCAGATAGGGGATTTGTTGTTGGAACATCTTCAAATCCAACAATAACATCATATTCATCACTTGTAAGTGTTGGAACAGGTTTAGGTACTTTTAATACTTCATTATCAAGTTTGAATTCAAATACAACTTATTATGTGAGAGCTTATGCTACAAATA
>JAPLFM010000173.1:15227-29959 GCA_026390675.1 Candidatus Kapaibacterium sp.
ACTTTGGAACTGCATATAGTAGTGAAATTACTTTTACTACTTCAATTAATACAGCTTTAGATTCTGATGGTGATGGTGTATCGAATGATAGCGAATCTTTGGGTCCAAATAGTGGTGATGGAAATGGAGATGGAATTGCAGATAATTTGCAAAATTATGTAACTACTCTTTATACAGTTAAGGGAAATTATGTAACAATATATTCTACTGGAAGTACAGCAATAACTAATACCCAATCATTAAGTGCGAATGAAAGTACCTACTATTATCCTTATGGTCTATTTGATTTTAAAGTTACTGCAAGCACAGCTACTGTAACCCTATATTTTCATTCTACAAGTAATATGAGCAGTTATGAATATAGAAAATATGATGCAACAAACTATTATGCTAGATTTCAGAACGCAACATTTGGGACTGCTTTAGTTGGAGGACAAACTATTGCAACCGTAACTCTAGTTTTGACAGATGGTGGTATTGGAGATTTCGATGGTTTGGTTAATGGAATTATTCAAGATCCTGGTGGACCAGCTTTATTAGTATCGGTTGGAAACATTTCAACACTTTCAGATTTTGCAAGATATAGTCTACTATTATTTTTTGTTTGCCTTGGTTTATACAAATCGAATAAAGCCAAAATGATAAGTGCTTAAAGATTTTACTCTTATAAAAAAAGGGACAAACATAAAGTCCATCCCTTTTAAAATACTTTAGGAACAAAATTTTTAGAATGTATCAAAGTGATTATTAATTCTTGATAGTTGATTCGTTATAATTGCGAATTTTGAGTATTTTGCGAAATAGCAATAATTTATCTTCATTCATACCTAATACTCCTCAATTATGTTGGTTATACGCATAGATAATATTTTTATCTTGAAATTTTAATAGAATAATGTTAATTTTGTTTGCATCTATTAAGATTACGTTAATAAATGAGTTATGTGGTCAGCTTAAAACAGAAATCAATAAAAAAAGCAAAATGAATATTACAATCATAGGAGCCTCAGCTGGAATAGGATTAGAAACTGTAAAAAGAGGATTAAATAGAAATCATTCGATAACGACCCTTTCTCGAACTGAAATTGAAATAGAAGAGAAAAAATCGTTAAATATGATACTTGGTGATGCAACAAATAAAGCTGACCTAATAAATTCTATCCAAAACGCAGGTGCGCTAATTGTAACATTGGGGACTGGTAAGAATATGAAAGCTACTACCCTTTTTTCAGATTTTGCAAAATTGATTGTTGAAATTCATAGGGAGAAAAAAATAGGTATTCCAATTATTTTTGTCACTGGATTTGGAGCAGGAGAAAGTAAGAATTATGTTTCTTGGATTGTTAAGATATTTTTAAAATACTTTTTAAAAGATGTTTATGCTGACAAAACTAAAATGGAAGAAATTATAACTAATTCGGATCTGAATTGGACAGTTGTGAGACCAGGAAGGCTACTAGACAAAGAATTGACAGAGAAATACCGTATTGAAAACAAATTATTCAAAGGAATTAATATAGGCGGAATAAATAGAGCAGACGTAGCAGACTTTTTAATAAAACAAGCTGAAAAACAAACGGAATTAAAAAAGTACATTGCTATAGCTGAAAAATAGGATAAAATAAAAGCCTAACCGCTAACAGCACATACAAGAAATTGGAGGTTCAGTGGTTAAATAAACATTTGTGCTTCGTATCAAGTTCGCTAATGGCAGACAGTTTTGTGCTTCGAAATCGCCAACTTTGCCAAGCCCAAAAACGTTGTGCGTCATATTATAAAAACCCGAAATGAACAAAAAAATAAAATTGATTTATCTAATACTCATATTGACACTGAACTTTTCTTGCGGTGAAAAGAAATCAACCGACAAAGAAACAAACAAGCCAGAATTGGTAGCGACTTCAAAAACCGACACCTTGAAATTTACTTCTGCAATACGTGCTATCTATCAGGATAGTAAAGGCAATTATTGGTTTGGAAGTCATAATGAAGGCGTAAGTTTTTATAATGGAAAATCATTTGAATACTTTACAACTAATGAAGGTTTATCCGACAATCAAATCCGTTCAATCCAAGAAGACAAGAATGGAAAAATTTGGATTGGAACTGCAAAAGGAGCAAGTTTGTATGACCGTTAACTAATTATTATACAAATACCAACGAACCAAAATATGAATGGAATAAAACCTATGGAGATTTATGGTTTTATGCGGGTGAAGAAGACGGAATAAATCGTTTTGACGGAATAAATATGAACTATTTAATTTTTCCAAAACCCCAAAATAAAAATCCTGATAATACTTATGGCGTAACTGATATATCAAAAGAAAATGACGGTAAAGTTTGGATTGCAACTTATGCAGCACTATTCAACTATGATGGTAAAAAGGTAACTATTTTTGATAATGAAAAATTAAACCTAAAAGATAATGAGCTTTTGCATATAAGAAGTGTATTAGCAGATTCAAAAGGACGAATTTGGATAGGAAATAATGGAATTGGCGTTTTGCTAATGGAAGGTAATTCAATAATTAATTTTTCTGAAAAGAATAATTTAATCCATCCAACAAGTACACGAAGAGGAGATAAATCAAAACCAGGCACACTTGAACACGTTTTTGCTATTGAAGAAGATTCAGAAGGCAATATTTGGTTTGGAGATAGAGATACAGGAGCTTGGAAATACGACGGTAAAACTTTGACAAACTATTTAATTAGTGACAAACTATCTAAACCAATGATTTGGACTATTTATAAAGACAACAAAAACAATTTGCTTTTTGGAATGGCAGATGGGAATATATTTAAGTTTAATGGAAAGGCTTTTGAAAAGCAATTTTAAGAAATACGAACGCATAACATAGGTTTGGCAAAAGTGGCGGTTCAGTGCTCCTCAGACACATTTGCAGCTAGACATATAATGTTTAGTTGATTTCGATTGATTAGTCTATAAAAAGCAAGTAAAGTTAAAATTATATACTCTTAAATATTTGTATTTTTATAAAAAAAGGGATAAACTAATAACGTTCATCCCTTTTAAAATTATTTAATCAATAACTGGTCTTTTAATTAAGCATTAACCAATATTTCTTCAGTTTCCAGATCACTAATTTTTTTTCTAGTCAGCTTCGCTTTAATATTTTCAAAAGTCATATAAACAGCTGGTACTAAAACTAATGTTAGCAATAATGAACTTGTTAATCCACCAATTAGCACCCAAGCAAGTCCTGTTTTCCATTCTGCACCAGAAGCTGTTGAAAACGCAATTGGCATCATACCAAATACCATTGAAATAGTAGTCATAATAATAGGTCTTAGCCTTGTTTGTCCAGCTTCCATTAATGCATCAAATACAGACATTTTTTCTTCTCTTCTCATTTGGTTTGTTCTATCTACAATTAATATAGCATTTTTAGCAACTAACCCAATTAGCATAATTACTCCAATCATTGTAAATACATTCATTGTTTTCATAGTAATCGCTAGTGCTAATAATGCCCCAACCATTGCAACAGGAATTGAAAATAGTACAATAAATGGATATAAATAAGAATTATACAATGCAACCATTATAAGATACATAAACAAAATTCCAGCTAAGAATGCTATTAAAAATGATGCATCAGATTCTTGTTGACGCTTTCTATTCCCTAAATATGATACTTTTGTAGAGGCAGGCAATCCTGCTTTTTCAATTTTCTTTTCTATTTCATTAACAATATCACCATCAGGTCTTCCCATTTTTTGAGATAAAACTGAAATAGAAGAATTTCTATTTTCTCTTTGAAGTTTGGTAGGACCTGTAGTTCTAAAAAGTGTAGCAAATTGTTGTAGTTCTATTAATTGCCCTTTTGGATTTTGAAATGTTATATTTTCTAATTTATCAGTTTTCGCTCTATCAAATTCATCAAGTTGAACACGCATATTATATTCTGTGTTTCCATCTCTATATTTTGAATCATCATCTCCAGCTAAAGCTACTCTAAGCGTATTTCCAACATCAGCGATATTCAAACCATAAGCTGCCAATTTTTGTCTATCAATATACAATCTAGTCTCAGGTTTACCTTCAACAGTTGAAAGCCTTACATCAGTCGCACCAGAAGTTGCTTTAGTTATTTCAAGTATTTTATTGGCACCTGTAACAACATCATCATAAATAGGACCACTTACTAATATTTGTATTGGGGTTTCATCACCTGCACCAAATATACCAATGGGACTTACTCTTACTTTCATTCCTGGAATTTTAATTACTTCAGCTTTAATTTTTAAAGAAATATCATCAGTTGATATTTTTCTTTCAGCTTTAGGAACCAAAACCACATTGATTTCTGAGGTGTTATTTGAATACACTCCAATAAACCCTTCTGAAGTTGCACCCACAGTAGAATAAATTGATTTTACTCCGGGCAAATCTTTAATCATTCTTTCAACTTCTAGAGTACGTTGGTTTGTTACTTCAAATGATGCACCAGGTTCTAATTCTAATTGAACTGCAAATTCACCTCTATCTGATGGAGAAAAGAATTCAAAGCCTATCAAGCCAGCTACTATCAACATGATAGATAAAACAAATGCAACTGTAGTACTTAAAAATACTACCCATCTATGACGCAAACTCCAATTCAAAACTATTTTGTATTGATCTGCTACCCATTCGTGCATCTTTTCAAAATAAAAAACTATAAATCCCCATGGATTGTTTTTGTTAATATGTTCTATTTTAGCTAATCTTGAAGCTAAGGCAGGAGTAAGAGTAAATGATACTAACAAACTTATTAAAGTAGAGCTTACTACAACTAATGAGAATTCTCTTAAAATATTACCAATTATACCTGGTACAAAAACTAAAGGTAAAAACACAACCACATCTACAAGTGTAATAGAAAGAGCTGCAAATCCAATTTCATTTCTACCTGTAAGAGCTGCAATTGAACGCTTCTCTTTAAATACTTCCATTCTGCGATAAATATTTTCTAATACTACAATAGAGTCATCTACAAGGATACCAATTACTAACGAGAGTCCGAGCAAAGTCATTAGATTAAATGTAAGATTAAAAGCATACATCAATCCAAAAGTTGTAATTATAGATACTGGAATTGAAACCATAACTATAAATGCGTTTCTAAGACTATGCAAAAACAATAGCATAATTAATGCTACTATTATGATTGCTAACATCAAGTCATGCTTTACTGCCTCCGAAGCATCAAATGTAAAAATAGATGAATCTTGAGAGATTGCAAAAACAACTCCATTTTTTTCTTCGTCTTTTTCAATTTTCGCAATTTCTTTTCTTAATTTTTTAGCTACTTCCAATGAATTAGCATCATTTTGTTTCAAAATCAACATACCAATTGAGTTTTGTAAATTTACTCTATTAATACTTAATTGTTCTTTGATTCCATCTTCAATATGAGCAATATCATCAAGTCTTATTTCTCCACCAGCTTTGGATCTCCCAAGTACAATCCCTCTGATTTCTTCAATTGAATTGAATTTACCTGCTAACCTTACAACAAACTGACCATCTTTGTCTTTAATATTTCCTGTTGGGAAATCCAAATTTGAAGCTTTAATTATTTGGTTTACTGTTCCAACAGATAAGCCATAAGATTTTAACTTTTCCAAATCTAAATTAATTTTAATTTCTCTTTCTTCTCCTCCAACTAATGCAATTTGACCAACACCATCAATTTTTGAAAGTCTGGGCTGGATTTGATCTTTTACATATTGAAAAAAAACTTTTGGTTCCATTTTACTTGTTAAACCAATTCTTAATACTGGAACTTCATCAATTGCAATTTTAGATAATATTGGAGCTCTAGCATCTTTTGGCAAACGCAATGACACTTCATTTACTTTCCTTTGTGCATCTTGTAAAGCCAAATCTATCTTTGCACTTTGAATGAACTCAATAAATACAAATGATCTGCCTTCTTGCGATGTAGATCTTACAGCTGCAATTTTGTCAATTCCAGATACTGCATCTTCAATTACTTTACTAACAGATGTTTCAACTTCTGCTGGTGAAGCTCCTGGATATACAGTAGTAATTGTAATAATAGGAGCACTCATTTTAGGAAGTAACTCATATTTAAGCTGGGTATAAGAGAATATCCCAATCACTCCAAGAATCAAAAACATTACAACTACAATTGTTGGTCTTTTAATTGATAATTCGGTTAAAGTCATTTTATTTTACCTTTTATTTTCTTATTTATTTAAAACTGTTACTTGAAGTCCATCTTTTAAATTGTTTTGTCCATTTATCACAACTTTATCGCCTTCATTCAAACCAGATACAACTTCCACTTGATTATTCAATTCATTACCTAACACAACAGTTCTAATATTTGCAATACCATTATTATCAATTACAAATATACTTGCATTTTTTGAACTTCCAAGCAAAGCTTGTCTTGGTACGATTAGACCTTCGTGTTCGGATATTGATGTAAAAGTAACACGAGCAAACATACCTGCTTTTAAAATATTTTTGCCATTATTAGAGACAATTACTTCTATAGGAAAAGTATGATTCTCGTCACCTTTTACTGATACATAATCTACTTTGCCATTAAAAACAACTCCAGTCATTGCTTCAGTTGTAACATCAACTGTTGAACCTGGTTTTAATTTGAACACGCTACCTTCAGGTACATTTAGCTTTACTTTCAAAACTGAAATATCAACTATATTTGCTACAATTGATTTGTTATCAACAGTAGATCCGACATCAATATTTCTAGCTACCACTACACCCGAAATTGGACTTGTGATTTTTGTATCATTAAGCTGTCTTTTTGCTACAACCAAATTAGCCTCTGCTGATTTAAATGCTAATCTCATTCCATCTACTTGTGATTCTGTCATAGATTTTTGACCAAGCAATGCTTCTGCTCTATCCAAATCTTTTTTAGATTTTTCGAAATTCGCCTCTGCAATTTTTAATCCAGCTTCTTTTAATTCATCATCTATTTTAGCAATTAAAGCTCCTTTAGCTATAGATGCTCCTACTTTAGTATTAACAGATATTACTCTCCCGAAAGTTTCAGAAAGTACAGCAACATCATTATTTGGGATAACATTACCAACTATAGATAAGCTCTCTTGCAATTTTTTCTTAACTACAGTTACTATATTTACTGGATATTCCATTTTAATATCAGATTTTTTTGTAGCAGCTGCCATTTTCTTTTTATTGTTTTGCAAAGTGAAAATTAATGCAACCAAAGCTATTACTGATATGGAAATTATTACTATTTTTTTCATTTTTATTTTAACCTAAATTTATTTTTATTTTCTTAATTAATATTTATATAACTTAAAATTCGCCAACAGATTTATCTAATTTTGCAAGGGCTATTTCAAAATCTATTTGTGATTGTAATAGATTTATTTTCGCTTGTAAAATTGCAAGTTCAGCATCAATCAAATCTGTATTTAAAGCCATTCCATTTTTAAATTTCTCATTAGTTACTCTGTAATTTTCCTCAGCTTGCTTTGTACCTTCTTCAGAAACAGAAATCTTCTTTTTAGCTAAATCTGCATTTAAAAAGTTTTGAGTTATTTCAACAGAAATCATTTCTTTAATCTGACTCAATGCGTCTTGTGTTTGAGTAATTTGTGCCTCAGCTTGAGTCACTTGATGATTTGTAGTTCCCCAATTCCAAATATCATAAGAAAAAGAAACACCAACATCCCAAGTTGCATCAAATTGATCTCTTGCTGGAAATATTCTTTGATTTGGGTTTGCATATAACAGATTTCCTGTTAAAGCTATTTGAGGGAAATATCCACCTTTTGTAGCTTCGAGGCTTGCTTTTGTTGCTTGTAATCTATAGTCAGTAGCACCAATCTCAGGTCTTGATTTCTGTGCTTTTTCAATCAAATCATTTAAAACTGTGGTTCTGCTACTAGAAGCAGTTGCTTCAGTTTCAGGTTCTATTTCAGTATTCAAAGGCAGATGCATAATATTATTTAAGTTTACGGTTGCAAGCATAATCATATTTTGTGCATCCATATTTCTTAAACTAGCTTCAGATAATTGTACTTGTACCTTTAACAAATCATTATCAGTAGCAAATCCTTGAGCTTTTAAGTTTTTTAAATCATTCAAGTGAGCCTGAATTTGATTGATATTTTCTTCAGTTAGTTTCTTGTATTTCAAAGACTTTTGCAAATTCCAATAGGCACTTTTTGTATTTAAAGTAATATCAAATTTATCTTTGTCTTTATCAAGACTGCTTGCTTTAGCTAATAATTCGGCTGCATCTTTTGTGCTTGATATTCGATTACCAGTATAAATCGGCTGACTTAACGAAAGTCGAACATTTGTATTATTTAATAATACTGGTGCTATTGAAAAAGATGTAACACCACCTTTCCCATCGGGCATTGATATTTTAAATTCGTCAATTGGGCTAAGCCTTGAATATGCTCCTTGTAGTTTCAATGATGGTAACCCACTGCTTGAAACTTCCTCTACCCTAGCTTGCGCTGCTTTGATTTTAGCATCTGCCGAATTTAAAGTCTTACTCGTTTCTAAACCCAATTTAACTGCTCTTTCTAAAGATAATTTAATTTTATCTTGAGAGTAAACATTCAAAATTGTTGATATAAAAACAATTGTGAAAACGACTCGAAAACTTTTGTACATTCTTAAATCCTTAAATATTTAATTAGTTATTTTTTATATTAAAATTATTATTATGAATTTGTTTCAATTCATCTTTCTTTTCAAAGTACTCTTTTCTCCCATTCTCAGTCATCACACCTTCAAAAAATATTCTTATAATGAAATCGTACATCTGAGTGGGAGTATATGTTTTATCTATATATAATTCTGCTTTAAACATTGTATCCATTATGTTAGAATAGATTGAGACCATTACTTCAGATGGGATATCATCTCTAAAGAAACTACTTTCTTTTCCAATTCTTATAAATTCACCTACACTCACTTCCATATTTGCATTTTTCATTTTTTTGAAATTTTTAAATACAATGGGAGCATTTCTTTCAATGTCATGTAAAAAATTAATTGGAGTTTTGGTAATCATATCCGAAACAACATAACCTACTTTTACCATTTTTTCTATAAAGCTACATTCTTCTTTATAAATAGGTTCTATAATGTTTTGCATACAATTATGCCTAAATTTCATAACTTCTGTCAAAAGTTCTTCTTTACTTTTAAAAAATTTGTAAATGGTTTTTTTGCTAACTCCTAGATTATGAGCTATTTCATCCATTGTTACTTTGCTATAACCATATTGTAAAAACACTTCAGTTGCTCCATCTAAGATACGCTGTTTTGCTTTTAATTCTTTTACTTGATCTATTTCATTCATTTCAGATTTTCTCTATTTTGGAAACTTTGTAAACTTTGTAAACTTTGTCAGTTTCTTATGTTTCAAAAATATATAAAATATTATTAATAAGCAAGAAAAATATTACTTTTGGAAACTATTATTGTTTTTTAAGTTTTCTTTTTGAGGTAATACGAATTATTTGTTTGCAAGTTTCAAATGAAATTTAAAAATTGGTTTGAGTAAATTTGGATAGAAAGGTATTAATAATTAACCAGTAAAACTTTTGAGGAAATAACTTTACTTTCGTAAATAACAACATACTAACTGGGTATTATATTATTATAGTAATATATAATAATGAGTATGTTCACTATACAAATGTTATAATAAATGAATGAAAACCAAATGTTTTTCATATCTATTCAATAATAATCTTTTCAAAATTGAATTTTCCTTGATTAGTTGAATATACAAAAAGTGCTTTGTTTTTGGGAAGGAATTTATGTATTAAATCTAATGAAGTGTTATTTGAATAATAAACTCTTTCACCGATTTCATTATAAACGCTAACTTCATCATATTCTATTAAAGAATTAAACTGATTTGATTCAAGATCATTTATTGAAGTTGGAATTGCCCTTTGGCAAAACTGCCAACTATGTAAATATTGATTGGCTACAGCTACACCTGTACCTCCAGTAATACCAACAAAACATGCTTTAGGGTTTGCGAGATATTTGCTAAGATCAATATTATTAACTTCCAAACAAATCTTTAAAGGTATATCTAAAGTATCGAAGTAAACTACTACTTTTTTATCTTTAGCAGAATATTCCACTTTAACTTTATATTTTACAAAGTCTTTCATTATCATCAACTTATCATTCATAGCAAGTGTAGTTTCAGGGCTGTGTTTTGATGTAACATTTCCAGTTTCATCTGGAATTTGAAAAGCAGCATGATTACCATTTGGATCTACTGTTTCAACATTATTTCTATAAGTATCAAACTCAATTGCAACTGCTTTTTTTAATCCACTATAGCCAATACCGGCACCATAAGTACCTACTCCAAAAGGTTCCCCTGCAATAACAAAAGCTACACCATCTCCGCCTTCAAGCGATCCATCATAGTTTAGTCTATTATCACCATTACGAAATTCAAATGTAAAAGTAGATGTGAACCCACTTGTGATATCTACTGGCGAATTCTTCCAAGCTGACCCAGACTGATTATTGTAATTTTCTGTAAGATATATTATATCATTTTTTAATTGTGCATGCCCTACGGGTACTATTCGAGTCAAATCAAAATGATTGTAATCAAAAATAGGATATTCACAAGGTTCACTTGATTTTAATATATAGCAAGAACTAATTAAAGTAGTGATTATAATTAATATATATTTTTTCATATAAATAAGATTTAATTTTGATACTTTTGTTAATAGTAAAAATAACAAAAAATCTAATCAATAATACTATTTATTAATTAGATTTTTTATATTTTGCAAATTAAATATCTCTGATATTTTTCAGCTACTTGTACAGCCTTTCATTGTCTTGAATATCCATCCACATAGCAAAAAGTAAAGATTGGAAGCTAGTTGCAAATAAAAAGAAAAAGGCTAGCAATGGACTATAACCTATATCCAAACCAAAAACAAATGCATTTAATATTTTAAATAAATATGGTATTGAAAGTAAACCTGTAGCAATTGCAAAATGATAAAGCAAAAATAATGGGTGGAAATCTCTGAATAAATATTTGAACCACAATCTTTTAAAAAACGATCTGAAAAGTAACCATGATATTCTTGGTATAACATTAAAAATCCTCATTTTAGATTGTTCACCTACATCATAAACAGGCTTAATTTCGACTTCTCTTAATGTGCAAAATGCAATATTCAACTTCACTAACATATCATTTGGATAACCATAGCTAGAATAAATATCATAAATTCTTATTGCATTTAAAGCGCTATTACTAATTGCCGCATAGCCAGTTTGAGTGTCTGATACATGCCAATATCCTGAAGCAACTTTTGTTAACATTGATAGAATTGAATTTCCTAAATATCTAACTTTTGGAATTACAAGCCAAGCAGAACGATGAATCAGTCTGTTTCCTTTTACATAATCAATACCTTCAAATACAATTGGAGAGCAAATACTTTCTAATTCACCAGGATCCATTTGACCATCTCCATCCATTGATGCTATACAATCAATATTATAATCTTTTGCCCATTTATATCCTGACACTATACCAGCACCTTTCCCACTATTAACTAAATGATTAATAAGTATAATTCTATCAGTTTCAGGACTTGAGTTCAATACATTTGTTTTAGGGTAATAATCATTTTCTTTTTGTTGTAAGTTAATAATTACCAAATCAGCTTTGTTATACTTAGTTTGTTCAATATTTGTAAATTTACTTTTAATCTCAACTTTAGGGCTTTTGTCATTTTGAATGTAATTCATTACCACATTTGCTGTATTATCTTTAGAACAATCATTTATTATAATTATTCTATCTACAAACTCAGGCATTGATTCTATAACCATACCAATCTGAGACTCTTCGTTATAACAAGGTACAACAACAGCAATTGTTTTATTATTGAGCATTAATTAATAATTTAGTTAATATAAAAAATATATTTAAAAGACAGTTTAAACAGCAATTAACCTAAAAGCACATCACAAATTTTATTCAAATCTTCATCGCTTAAATAAGGATACATTGGAATTGCGAATATTCGATTAGCTATTGCTTCACTTATTGGCAAATCTCCTACTTTATAACCTAAACTTGTGTAAGCAGTTTGTAAATGTAAAGGAATTGGATAATAAATCATAGAAGGAATGTCATTTTCTTTTAATTTGTTTTGCAATTCTGCTCTATGTTCTGGACTATCTGCCAAGATACAATATTGAGCCCACGCTGAAAAATATCCTTCTGGAATAACGGGAGTTTTAAATCTAGAACTTAATCTTGCATTGTATTTATCTGCAACTTCATTTCTTTGTTCTAATTCTTTTTCAAAAACTGTCATTTTAGCAAGTAATACAGCTGCTTGAATTGAATCTAATCTACCATTAATACCAATTCTAATATTATCATATCTATCACTTCCCATTCCATGGACTCTTATTGATTTCATTACTTCTAAAAGTTCGTCATCATTTGTAAAAATTGCACCACCATCACCATAGCAACCTAATGGTTTGGCAGGGAAAAAAGATGTTGCTGCGGCATGACCAAAAGCGCCTGCTCTTTTACCATCAATAGCTCCACCAAAGCTTTGACATGCATCTTGAAGAACAAACAAATTATGATGCTTTGCTATATCATCTATTTCATCATAATTTGCAAGTAAACCAAAAATATCTACTGGCATTATTGCCCTAGGTCTTAATTTACCATCTATAAGCACTTTGTGAATTGCATTATGCAATTTCTCTGGGTCTAAATTATATGTTTCTGGGTCTATATCAACAAATATTGGTGTGGCACCAAGTAAACTTATTACTTCACCAGTAGCCATAAAAGTAAATGGAGAAGTAAATACAGCATTTCCCGGACCAATTCCCCAAGCCATAAGTGGTATAAGCAGTGCGTCTGTACCAGATGAACAAGCAAGGCAATGTTTTACTCCAGCAAATTTAGCTAATTGTTCTTCAAGTTCAGTTATTTCAGGTCCGAATATGTATTTTCCACTATCAAGTACTTTATGAATATTTTCATCAATTAGGGGCTTTAGTAGTTTGTATTGGGCTTGTAGGTCAATAAATTGCATTGTGCTAATTTTCCTTTAATATTTCTTTAATGTTACAAATAACAAAACTTACAAATATACGAATTTATAATTTTTTATTTTAAATATGATATTCACATTACGAATAAGCTGAAGAAAAGTTATTTAGTTAAAGAAATAAAACTCATTTTATCATCTTCATTAAACAAAAAAAGCTGTCTTTTTAGACAACTTTAAATTTATAATTCATAATTATTTGACCACTTCAAATTTAAAGACAGTTCCATTTTGCTTTAGCTTGCGGTAATAAATACCAGTATATAGATTTTGTCTTAAATTCCCCTCTTTCTAGAGTGGTGGCTAGCTTTAAGCCAGACGGGGTGTTATATTCGCTTTCGTAGAGACGCACGATTATTCGTCTCCCACAAATTCAGTAAGGGCAATTCATGAATTGCCCCTACAAGACTGTCATTCCTCACACGATTGTGTACTTGTTACGGGATCCAGTATTTGTATTTCTTGCCTTGTCATACCTTCATTCGCAGTTGTAACAGAAAAAGCAAGTATCAAATTAACCTTATTTAAATAATATAATTCAAAAATTGTCAGAAATAAGGGAATCTAAAAAAATATAATAAACTTTGGTATATAGTTTTGTTTTATTAATTTGCATTGAAATTGTGGTAATTTAAGTAAATTTAAGGGTTACTAAAGTGAAATTTGATAAAAGGATTATATTACATATAATTATTTCTTTGATTGTTTATTTTCTTTTTTTTGTTTTGGTTAAAGACATTTCTTTAGTCTCTGATTCGTTAGGATACCACCAACAATCTTTTACACTTATATCTCAAAATATTGATGATTATTATTGGCCTCCACTAATACCTATTTATTTAAATATTATTCATAGTATTTTTAATGATTCTGAAATTAGTAGTAGAATAGCAATGTCATATCTATATTTCTTATTTCTTATTTTTATGTCTCAATATTTACTTAAAGAAAATAAAAAAATAAATTCTATAATTTTTGGAATCGTTTGCATCAATCCATTTACCCTACTTGCCTTTTCTCAACCTGATACACAGTCACCGATGATGCTTTTGTTGGTTATTGTTTTATATTTTACACAAAATTTCAAATCAAATTTCTTAAACTCATTTATTGTTGGATTAGTGCTTGGCTTGTGCGTTTTGATGAGAGCAAGTTCGATAGTTCTGATTATACCATTTACTCTTTATTTTATTATAAATAAAATAGAATTAAAATATATAGTAGCAATAATACTACCGTTTTTAATAGTAATAGTTACTTGGATTGCTTATGTTTTATTTTTGACAAGTAGTTTTGTTTATATTAATACTGCAAATAGTATGAATTTATTTTTAGGTAACAATAAATACGTTTTAACAACTAATTCATCATCTACAAGAGGTGTAAAAAGTGGGCTTGAAAAAGAATATCAGGAATTATCTGATTCACTAAAAAAATTAGATTACAAAACAAGAGATAAAGCATATAGGACTTTGGCATTCTCTTATCTTACTAATGAAAAATCACACTTTACGCAAAGAACCTTTTTTAGATTTATTAATTTTTTTAACTTTAATACTCTAGCAACTGGTTATATTCAAAGTAAT
>JAPLFM010000173.1:29969-32122 GCA_026390675.1 Candidatus Kapaibacterium sp.
ATATTCAAAGTAATTTCAGATATCTTCCTTTTACAACAATAGTATTTATATTTGAGTCCTCATTTAGCATATTGATTTGGTTTGCTTTTTTTTCAACAATTATTCTAAAATGGAAATTATTTTTTAATTATAAAGATGAAAATTCCTTGTATTTATTACTATGTACAGCATCTATTTTGATTTATGCTGCTCCACATTTTATAACTTTATCTCACCCTACTTATGCTAATGGTTTATTGCCATTAATAATATCAATTCCTTTTTTAGGTGGAATCTTTGATTCTTATTCAAGTTTTCGGGGATATTTTAAAAACAATAAGTTACCAATTATATTTTTAACTTTTATTTTGATAATAAATAATCTATACTGGTTAATAACTATGATTAAGTATCTCTGATTTTGAAAATTATTTTAAACAGTAGTTCTCTTTTTAATATCCTAAAGGGAGGTAAGATTTATAGAAAACCTGAAATGATATAATAACCTACAAACCTTTTGGATTAGCGCAATCCTAACATAGTAATAAAACATTGATGCAAACATTTCACACAATAGTGTGTTCATATTTACTTTAGGCTGTTAAAGAGTGGTTGCTGGCTTCAAGCTTTGGTAGGGTGTTATATCCCCATTCGTAGAGCTATTGATTACACACATCTTTAATTCTTCATTTTCATATACATAGTGGTATAATTATCTAGTTTTATTAATCCTTTCCATATCGTCATAGCACCTGGTTCTTTGTCAGATTTTCTTGCTAAGAATCCCCCTTCTTTAGCTACTGGTTCTTTGTCAGATTTTCTTGCTAAGAATCCCCCTTCTTTAGCTATGAGTCTCACTATTTCATTTATTGTTGGAGGTTTATCCCATACTTTCTTTTTGTCACTTATAATACAAATTGCCTCTATCTCTTCTTGATCAAAAACTCTAAATGCTTCTATTTCTGGACAAACTCTGCTTAACATCATTAGGAATTGAATACGCCAAGTTACTATTAAATATATTGCTATCGCTTTTGATATGTTGTCTTTACTTTCTAATTGTAGTTTTTCTATCTCACAACCACTTTTGAGGATTTTGAAATATATTTCTATTTCCCATCTTGCTGAATAATAACTTAATAATTTAACTGCCATTTCATTATTTGATATTCGTATTGTTGTTATCAGCATCCATTCTACTGCTTGAATGCCAACTGGTGGATTAATCTCTCTAGCTAGTAAAGCTGTAATTTTAATATTTTCTAATTTCTCATTCTTACGATATGGTGCTTGTAATACTATCCTTTTATACTGTATTGTCATAGTTATATCACGCTCTAAACGCTTTTCTGTTTTCGGTAAATGTAATTCTATAGTTGTTTGTATAGCCGAATTTTCCATTTCTTGCCATAACAAGCCACTTAATGCTATTTTCCTATCTTGACAACTGCGAATTAGTAAATCGGCCTTACTGGACTGCTTACTTGCTTCTAAAAATATTTCATAAATATCATTCTCTCTATCTCCAATACTTATTATTTGGATTGAAGGATTTGCCTGAGCTATCTTGTCTGCTGATTCATAACTCTTGAACCAATTATAGCTTTCTTTCTGGTCAAATGGTAATTGTTTACGAAGTTTCTTTTTACCAATATCCTCATTAGCTCTGCTCCAAAGTTGTAGGTCTATTAAACCTAGATTTAAACGTTCTGGTGTAATAGCGATTGTTGGATGAAGAAACAAACCACTCTTATATTTATTTTCAATATAACCCAAATCATTCGCACCTTTCTTACCAGTATAATCTAAGCTAGTGGTATCATTAATCATAAGGATAACTTTTTCGCCAGATAAACGCATTTTGCTTGCTTCTATATGCGGTTGAATTATTTCATTATATTCAATACGCTCATTATTAAGAAGACGATAAGTTGCTTGAGTTTCTGACCAACCTCGACAGCTTGCTGGAATACTTGCTAATGGGTAATCACTGAATCTTTCTAATATATTTGACAAGCGTACCTCTAAGCGTTTATCCTTTAATTTACAAGTCGTCAATTCATTTTCTATCCACTCTTTCATGGTTCCCCCCATAAAAAATATGTTGAATTATAACTTACTTTAATAATACAAAATTAATAAATATTATTGTAATATTTGTGTGTAATCAATAG